>JABFRG010001216.1 GCA_013141295.1 Polyangiaceae bacterium | reverse complement strand
CATCTGGGCCATCCCCAGCGACGCCACCACCGCGGCCGGCGCGTCGTCCTTGCCACGCATGGCGGCGTACACGTCCTTGGCCTGCTTGCCGCTGATGGTTCCGCCCTCGACCAGGCCGCACAGCTCCGCCAGCTGGGCCGCGCTCACCGGAAAGGTCGCGCGCAGCCCGTCGTAGGTCGCGTCGCGCAGCACCTCGCTGGCGACGAAGTTGGCGATGCGTGCCGCCGGCGCGAGGCCCAGCGCCAGCGCCGCCTCGAAGAACGCCGACACCTGCGGATGCTGCGTGAGCGCCTGCGCCACCGCGTCCGACGCCAGCTCGCGATAGCGACGTCGCTTCTCCCGCGGGAGCTCCGGCAGCCGCGCCCGGAGCTCGGTCACCAGCGCGTCCGGGATGACCAGCGGCGGCAGATCCGGGTCGGGAAAGTACCGATAGTCGGCCGAGTCTTCCTTGCCGCGCATGGGGAACGACGCGCCCTTCTCTTCGTCCCAGCCGCGGGTCTCGCGCGCCACCGCGCCGCCGCTCTCCACCACCATCGTCTGCCGCTCGATCTCGTAGGCCAGCGCCTTCTCGACGAAGCGGAACGAATTGATGTTCTTGAGCTCGACGCGGGTGCCGAGGGTGGTCTCGCCCACCCGGCGAATGGAGACGTTGGCGTCGCAGCGGAAGTTGCCTTGCTCGAGATCGCCGTCGCACACGCCGGCGGCCATGAGGATCTCGCGGACCGTGCGCAGGTACTCCGAGGCCTCCTTCGCGGAGCGAAGATCCGGCTGGCTGACGATCTCCACCAGCGGCACGCCGGAGCGGTTCAGGTCCACCGCGCTGCCGCGGGTTCCGTGCACGCTCTTGCCGGCGTCCTCCTCGACGTGCACCCGCTCGATGCGAATGGTCTTGCCGCTGCTCTCCAGCTCGAGCGCGCCGTCGTAGGCGAAGGGATCGTCGTACTGGCTGATCTGGTAGCCCTTGGGTAGGTCCGGGTAGAAGTAGTTCTTCCGGGCGAAGCGCGAGCGCGGCCGCAACGAGCATCCGAGGGCGAGCCCGGTGAGCGCCGCCAGCTCCACCACCCGCGCCCCCAGCACCGGCAGCGCGCCGGGCAAGCCCAGGCAGGTGGGGCACACGTTGGTGTTGGGCGCCTCCCCGAAGCTGGTCGCGCACGCGCAAAAGGCCTTGGTGGCGGTGTCGAGCTGGGCGTGGACCTCGAGGCCGATGACGGCTTCATGTGCCATGACGGTCTCATATCATAGGCAGAAAATTGGACTTCGCCCGGTGCTCCCGGGTACGAAAAAAAGGCCGATGGTCGACCTCCTGCCGCGCCTTTTGCCGATCGCCATGCTCGCAACCGCCCTGGTGTCGGTGCCGTGGATGATCCTGGGCCCCGAGGGCCTGCCGCGCATGCACTCCCTGGAAGACGAGCTTTCCACCATCCAGGCGCAGAACACCGACCGAAAACGCGAGATCATACACCTTCGGGCGGAGGTTCGCTCGCTTCGCGAAGACCCGAGCAGCATCGAGCACATCGCCCGCGGCCAGCTGGGCATGGTGCGGAAAAGCGAAGTGGTCTTCCAGTTTCCGCGGTCGTCACAGTAAGCTAGCCATCGTGAGCGCGGCCCTATGCCGCCTCCTCCGGGAGGCCGAAGTGATGCCCATCCGCACGCTGTTCGAAGCGATGCGGCGCAGCGTCTCCACGCGCAGCTCCCTGGTGCTGCAGTTTCTCGACTCGGTGGCCATCGATCGGCGCGAGCTCGGCGAGCTGCTCATGGCGCCGAGCGCACGGCACCTCACGCGGGTCGACCCGGATCGCGAGCTCGCGGCGCGGCTCCCGGCCGGTCTCATGGCACAGCTGTTGGTGGTGCCCCTGGGCGCCTTCGAAGGCGTGGCGCTCCTGGCCATGGCCGACGCGCGCGACGACCACGCGGCCGACGAGGTGGCCTTCCACCTGGGCATGCCCGTGAAGCGGGGCTCCGCGGAGCCGGACGAAATCCTTCGCGCGCTCGCGGCGCTCGCCCGTGACACAGCAAGGCTCCAGGTGCCGGACCGCCCGCGCTTCAACACGCCACTCTGGGGGAGCGCCTCGCTCCCGGAGATCGACGAGCGCGCGGCGCCGCCGGCGCCGCCTACCGAGCGCGATCTCCAAGCGCGCTCGCAGCCGCAGTCGCAGCTCGTGGGCGGCTCCGAGATTCCCATTCCGCTCTACCGTCGAAGCGCGGAGGACGTGGCCGCCACCGAGCGAAACCCCGGCAACGGCGTCGCCTCCGCCGGCGTTGCCCACGCCCACAACATGGGCGCCGGCAACACCGTCCCCATGGCACGCGGCAACGGCGTGCCGCTGCTGGTAACCGCCAAGCTCCCGGCCGCGCGCGTCCCCACCGAACGCCCGCCGCCGACGTCGACGTCCATCGACGGACGTCCGCGTTCCTCTCCGGAGGAGCTGGCGTTCGTGCTGTCGCGTCCACCACAACCCCAGCCCAAAGAGCGCATCACCCGAAGCGCAGCCTCGGCCCTCGCGGCGTTTTTCCGGGCCGACGAGAACGACTACGTGGATCGCATCCTCGACGCATCGAGCCGCGACCACATTCTCTCGCTCTTGCTCCAGGGTACCGAGCGGGTGGCCGGCCGGGCTGCGCTCTTCGTGGCCCGCCGCGGCGAGTTCCAGGGTTGGACCTGCACCAAGAGCTTCGCGCCGCGGGAAGCCTTGCGCGAGGTACGCCTTCCGGTCCACGGCGCCAACATCCTGGCCCGGGCGTCCCATCGTGACGGGTACCTGGGCCCCATCGCCGATACGCCCGAGCATCGCAGCCTCCTCGGCATCACCGGCGCGCTCAGCGCCGACGTGGCGGTGTGGCCGGTGTTCGTCGACGAGCGGGTGGCCATCGTGGTGGTGGCCGACGGCCTGGTGGACACGATGGTGGGAACGCGGCATCTGGGCGAGCTCACGCGCGCGGCGGGCCAGGCGCTGACGCGACTTTTGCGGCCCTCGAACCGGTGAGAGCGGCGACGCCGCGCCGCTGAAAAGTGCCCACGGTGCGCCGCTGAAAAGCGCCCACTGTGCGCCCGAGAGCGGGCGAAATCGTGCTAAAGCCGTGCGCATGTCGGACTACCGCCAGCGAAGGACCGAGTGGGAGAAGAAATCGCTCACTCCCGCCGAGAGCAAAGACCCACCCCGGCCGCGCATCGGGGTGCTGGCTGGCGGCGCCGATGCCGCGCCGCTCTACGGGCCCGACACCCTCCCGGACTTCGATGCGGCGACGGAGCTGGGCTTCCCCGGCGAGCCGCCGTTCGTGCGCGGCGTACAACCCAACATGTATCGCGGGCGCCTGTGGACCATGCGCCAGTACGCCGGCTTCGGCACCGCCAAGGAGTCCAACGAGCGCTACCAGTACCTGCTCGGCCAGGGGCAGACCGGCCTCTCGGTGGCCTTCGACCTGCCCACCCAGATGGGGCGCGACTCCGACGACGACAAATCGCTGGGCGAGGTGGGCCGGGTGGGCGTGGCCATCGACTCCATCGACGACATGCGCACGCTGCTCGCGGGCCTGCCGCTCGACAAGGTCTCGACGTCGATGACCATCAACGCCTCGGCCGCGGTGCTCCTCTCCATGTACATCGCGGTGGCCGAGGAGCAGGGCGTGCCCCGGGAGAAGCTCCGGGGAACCATCCAGAACGACATCCTGAAGGAGTACATGGCGCGGGGAACCTACATCTATCCGCCCCGCCCCTCGCTCCGGCTCATCACCGACATCTTCGCCTTCGCCGCCACCAACGTCCCCCGCTGGAACACCATCTCCATCAGCGGCTACCACATTCGCGAGGCCGGCTGCGACGCGGCGCAAGAGGTGGCCTTCACCCTCGCCGACGGCATGGCCTACGTGGACGCAGCGCAGAAGGCCGGGCTCGACGTCGACACCTTCGGCGCCCAGCTCTCGTTCTTCTTCAACGTGCACAACAACCTCATCGAGGAGGTGGCGAAGTTCCGCGCCGCCCGCAAGATGTGGAGCCACGCCATGGAGACGCGCTTCGGCGCCAAGACCGCCCGCGCCAAGGCGCTGCGCTTCCACTGCCAGACGGCGGGCATGACCCTCACCGCCCAGCAACCCTTGAACAACGTGGCCCGGGTGACCATCCAGGCGCTGGCCGCGGTCCTCGGCGGCTGCCAATCGCTGCACACCAACAGCTACGACGAGGCGCTCGGTCTGCCCACCAGCGAGGCGGTCACCATCGCCCTACGCACCCAGCAGATCATCGCCCAGGAGTCGGGCGTCGCCGATTTCGTGGACGCGCTCGGCGGCAGCTACGCGGTGGAGACCCTCACCCGCGGCATCGAGGAGCAGGCGAACAAATACATCGCGCGCATCGACGAGCTGGGCGGCATGGTCTCGGCCATCGAGCAGGGGTACCCGCAGCGGGAGATCCAGAACTCCGCCTACCAGTACCAGATCGAGATCGAGAAGAAGCAGCGCATCATCGTGGGCCAGAACGCCTACATGCAAGATACACCCAAAGTCACGGTCATGAAGGTCGACCCCAAGATCGAGGCCGAGCAGGTGGCGCGGCTCCGGGCTTTCAAGGCCGCGCGTTCGGCGCCGGCGCTCTCGGCAGCCCTCTCCAAGCTCGACCAGGCGGCGCGCGCGACCGACAACCTGATGCCACTCATCCTCGAAGCGGTGAAGGTGGGCGGCACGGTGGGCGAGATCTCCAACGTGCTCCGCGAGGTGTGGGGCGAGCACGTGGAAACGCTGGTGGTGTGAGATGAGCGCCGATCTCCAGCCCCGGCACCAGGCCGAGTCGCGCACCGAGATGACCGAGTACGTGCTGCCCCAGCACGCCAACGCGCTGGGCAACGTGTTCGGCGGTCAGGTCATGGCCTGGGTCGATCTCTGCGGCGCCATCTGCGCCCAGCGGCACGCCAGCAACCTCTGCGTCACCGCCTTCGTCGACGACATGAAGTTCGAAGATCCGGTGGGTATCGGCCAGGTGATTCACCTGACCGCGCAGGTGACCGCCACCTTCCGCACCTCGATGGAGATCGAGATCTCGGTGTGGGGCGAGGAGCCGACCACCCGCAAGCGTTGGGTGTGCGTCACCGCGCGCCTCACCTTCGTGGCCATCGACAAGGGCCGCAAGCCCACCCCCGTCCCCGCGCTCGTCATCGACAGTGAGACGGTGCGCGAATCACAAGCCGCCGGCGTCGCACGCCGCACCGAGCGACTCGCAAAGAAGACCCCGACTACGGTATGACCGGAGCTCTCATGGAAACCATCAGCGTCAAAGCAGCCCTCGCTGGCCACGCCCTCGTGGGGCAAAAAGTTCGAGTTCGGGGCTGGGTCCGCACCCGCCGCGACTCCAAGGCCGGCCTCAGCTTCGTGCACGTGAGCGACGGCTCCTGCTTCGATCCCATCCAGGTGGTGGCCGCCTCCACGCTCCCCAACTACGCGAGCGAGGTGCAGAAGCTCACGACCAGCTGCTCGGTCATCGCCGAAGGCACCCTGGTGGCCTCGCAGGGCAAGGGCCAGAGCTTCGAGATCCAGGCCGACACGCTCACGGTGGTGGGCTGGGTCGACGATCCGGAGAAGTACCCGGTGCAGCCGAAGCCCCACACCATGGAGTACCTCCGGGAGATCGCCCACCTTCGGCCGCGCACCAACACCTTCGGCGCGGTGGCCCGCGTGCGCAACACCGCCGCCCAGGCGATTCACCGCTTCTTCCACGAGCAGGGCTTCGTGTGGGTGAACACGCCCATCATCACCGCCAGCGACGCCGAAGGCGCCGGGCAGATGTTCCGGGTGAGCACCCTCGACTTGCAGAACCCGCCCCGCGCGGAAGGCGGCGGCATCGACTTCAGCAAGGACTTCTTCGGCAAGGAGGCCTACCTCACGGTCTCCGGCCAGCTCAACGTCGAGGCCTACTGCCTTGCGCTCTCCAAGGTCTACACCTTCGGGCCCACGTTCCGCGCCGAGAACTCCAACACCACCCGGCACCTCGCCGAGTTCTGGATGATCGAGCCGGAGATCGCCTTCGCCAATCTGGCCGACGACGCCGACCTCGCCGAGGCCTTCCTCAAGTACGTGTTCAAGGCCGTCTTGAACGAGCGCGGCGACGACATGAAGTTCTTCGCCGAGCGCATCGAGAAGACCGCGCTCTCGCGGCTGGAGGCCCTGGTCGACCAGCCCTTCGAGCGCATCGACTACACCGACGCCATCAAGCTCCTGCAGGACTCCAAGAAGAAGTTCGAGTTCCCCATCGCCTGGGGCGCCGATCTCCAGACCGAGCACGAGCGCTACCTGACGGAAGAGAAGATCGGCCGCCCGGTCATCGTCATGAACTACCCGGAGGCCATCAAGGCCTTCTACATGCGCCTCAACGACGACGGGAAGACGGTCGCCGCCATGGACGTGCTCGCCCCCGGCATCGGCGAGATCATCGGCGGCTCGCAGCGCGAAGAGCGTCTCGACGTCCTCGAGCAGCGCATGGACCACCACAAGCTCGATAAGAACGCCTACCAGTGGTACCTCGACTTCCGTCGCTACGGCACGGTGCCCCACGCCGGCTTCGGCCTCGGCTTCGAGCGGCTCATCGTGTACCTCACCGGCCTCGGGAACATCCGCGACGCGATCCCCTACCCCCGCGCTCCGCACCTGGCTGCGTTCTAGCTCAGAGGTTAAACCGGCTCAGCAGGGAGAGGGGCCGGGGGTGAGGTGGATCCGGAGCGTGGGTCGACGTCAGCGAGCGCGCAACCCCGCATACAGCGCCTGATACTCCCCCACGCTTTTGGTCCAGGAATGGTCCTGCGCCATGGCGCGCGCCCGGGCTCGAACCAGACTGCGCGGATCGCGGTACAGGGTGAACGCGTCCTCGCAGGCGAGCAGTAGCGACGCGGCGTCACCCGGCTCGGCGAAGAACCCGGTCCCCGTCTGAGCCGTCGTGTCGATGGGGCTCACGGTGTCGATCAGGCCTCCGGTGCGGCTCACCACCGGAATGGCGCCGAACTGCATGGCGTACATCTGGGTGAGACCGCAAGGCTCGAAGCGCGAGGGCACCAGGAAGAAATCGGATGCAGCGTACATGCGCTTCGCGAGCCCGCTGTCGAAGGCGATGCGCACCGCCACCCGCCCGGGAAAGCGCGCCGCCACGTCCTTGGCCAGCTCTTCCAGGTGGCGATCGCCGGTGCCCACCAGCGCCACGTTGGCGCCGCGTTCCACCAGGCCCGGCACGATGCGCAAGAAGACGTCGATGCCCTTCTGCTCGGCGAAGCGACCCACCGTGCCGAAGAGCGGCCGCGGGGTCTCGAGGTCGAGGCCCAGCTCTCGCGAGACGATGGTCTTCGCCGCGGACTTTCCTTCCACCACGGCGTTGGCGTCGTAGGCGAGCGGAAGGCCTTCGCGGTCTCGCGGCCCGGCGCCGTCGATGCCGTTGACGATCCCGACCAGCTTCTCCTGGTGGTACCGAAGGTGTCCGTCGAGCCCGAAGCCGCCCTCCGGCGTGCGAATCTCGTGGGCATAGCGCGGGCTCACGGTGGTCACCGCGTGGGCCATGGTGATGGCGCCCTTCATGAGGTTCACGCCGCCGTGCTCCTCCAGGACGTCGAGACGATAGAGCGCCGGCGGAACCCCGAGCTGCCACAGCAGCGACGGATCGAAGACCCCCTGGTGCGCGAGGTTGTGGATGGTGAACACGGTGGAAGCCGCGGGCAAGTCGTCGCGCGCATACAGGATAGCCAGCGCCGCGTGCCAGTCGTGGCCGTGCACCACGTCCGGCGTCGCGCCGAAGCGTCGGGTCGCGATGGCGAGCGCTGCCTTCGACAACGTGGCAAAGCGCAGCGCGTTGTCACCGAAGGGGCCGTGCGTGTCACCATACAGGCCCACCCGGCCGTAGAGGCCGTCGTCCTCCACCAGGCAAACCCGAAGACCGGGCTCCGCGTCCCACTCCAGCACGCCCACTTCGCGGCGCTGGCCAAGCTGAACCGGCACCGTCGCGGGCCATCGTTCCACACCGGGCGGTACCCGCGTGGGCCCATAGCGGGCTGTTACCAGCAGCACCTCGCAGCCCGCGCGCGCAAGGCCGCGCGACAGCGCCATCGCCGCGTCTCCGAGCCCTCCCGTCTTCGCCAACCCGTCGACTTCTGCAGACACCTGGAGCACACGTAGCTTGGCCATGAGGAGGGAAATAGAAGGATGAAAGGCGAAGGGATTCCGGCTAGCCTACTCGACACCGGGTCAGCCCGGCTGAGGCATTTGAGGACTGCGAGGAGTCGAAGCGCGGCGCATGGACGACACGAAGCCGGAATCGCGGAAGGGCGCTCCCGTCGCTGGGGCCGCGAGGAGCGCGCCCAGCATGGCGCCTCCGAGCATGGCACCCATGAGCGACGCGCTGCTCGGTCGTATCGCGAACGGTAGCGTCGACCTGCCGGTGGTCGAGTGCGAGCACGCCGACCGCTGCGGTGGCTGTCCCATCATCGCCCTTCCCTACAGCGATCAGCTCGCCCTCAAGCGCGGTCGCGTCGTTCACTCGCTCGCGCGGTACACCTCGCTTGAGCTCTCGTACACCGAGGCGGTGGTGCCGGCGACGCCCATCGTGGGCTATCGCACCCGCGCCAAGCTCATCGTCGCGCCGGGCGCCCGGGTCGGCCTCTTCGCCAAAGGCGGCGGTCACCAGGTGGTCGATATTGGCCAGTGCCGCGTCCTCTCGCCGATCCTCGCGGAGGTGGCCAAGGTGCTACGCGAGGCCATCCGCGCCGACGAGGCGAGCGGCGGCGTTCTCTGTCCTTACGATGCCGGCAACGACGGAGCGCTCCGCGCCCTCGATCTGCGGGAGATTCGCGGCAGCGCGGAGGGCGCGGAGCACTCCGTCGTTGCCGGCATCGTA
>JABFRG010000273.1 GCA_013141295.1 Polyangiaceae bacterium | reverse complement strand
GCGACACGACGTCAACGCCCTTCTGCGCCGTCTTGGTGATGTTCTCGAGGGAGCGAATGATCGAGTTCATGTCCTCGCGACCCTCGGAGAGCTCCTGGGTCGACTCGCGCATGGCGACGACGGCGTGGCGCACGGCGGCGCGCATCTCGGCGGCGTCGGCGTAGCGGTGGTTCTTGTCGAACTCGAGCGCGCGATCGACGACGGCGCAGACCGGCACCGGCACGTCGGGCGCCACCGTGCGCAGCGGCTCCACCGGCGTTTGCATGGCGCTCATGAGGCGATCCATCGGGGTGCGCCCCTTGTGGACGACGCGCCCGGAGAGCGCGAGGAACATGACGGCGCCCATGGAGAAGAGATCGGTCCGGGCGTCCATGGAGTCGACCTTACCCTGGGCCTGCTCGGGCGACATGTAGCTGGCGGTGCCGAGCACCGTGCCCGAAGCCGTGGGCACCCCCTGCATCTGCAGATCGCGCACGCGCGCCAGACCGAAGTCGAGCACCTTGATGACGCCGGTGGTGGTGACGAACAGGTTCCCGGGCTTGATGTCGCGGTGGATGATGCCCCGGGCGTGAAAAGCCCCGAGCACGTCGAGCACCTGGTCGGCGATGGCCAGCACGTCGGTGATCGCCGGGTAGCCCTCGGGGCGGCGCATCCACTTGTCCATCGACTCGCCCAGCAGGAGCTCCATCACCAGGAAGGGTGAGCCGTCCTCGGCGGTGTCGTCGTCGAGGATCTGCATCGCGCCGCGGTGCTCGATCTGGTTGGCTACGTAGCCTTCCCGAAGAAAGCGCCGGGTCACCTCTTGGTTCTGGGCGAAGTGCGCGTGCAGCATCTTCACCGCCACCCGCTTGCCGTTCCGATGGCGCGCGGCATAGACCGCCGCCATGCCGCCGATGTCGACCAGCGACTCCAGCTGGAACTTGCCGCAGAGCACCAGGCCGAGGCGAGCCTTGGCGTTATGAAGCACGTCCGCGCCGAGCTCTTGCATAGGGGAATCCTCAGGATCCCGCGGCGAGGGCCGGACGTCAAGGAATGGCACTCGGGCGCGAGAAGGATGCTACCTTTCGAAGGAATGCATCGACGTTGGGTTGCAGCTGGGCTCTGCCTCGGAGGGCTCGGATGCTCGCTGCTGGCCCCCCTCGACGATCTCGCGAACGGCGCGCCCGACGCAGCGGCGCCGCGCGATGCCGGGGTCGACCAGACCACCCGCGACGCCCAACCCGACGCGCCCAGCTGCGTGACCGACACCGAGATCGACGGCAAGAACTGCGGACGCTGCGGCCACGATTGCCTGGGCGGCAAATGCGCGGACGGCGTGTGTAAGGAGTCCACGGTCCTCAGCGGGCTGGTGAGCCCGTGGCACGTGTATGCGAACGAAACGCACCTCTTCGTTACGAGCACGGGTCAAGACGGCGTGGCGGCGGCGCCGCGATCGCTCGTGCGGGTCGACCGCAGCACGCTGCAAGCAGCCGACTTGCTGCCGGCGGGCGCGAGCGCGTGGGACGTCGTGTTCGACGGCAAGACCGCATTCGTTTCCGGCACTGGCCACATCTACACGGTCGCCGATGGCGCCCCCGCGGCGGTGGGCCTGTTCGCCGACGCCAGCTCGCTCTTCTGGGTCAACCAGAAGAGCGGCGAGGTCCAGCGTCTGGCCTTCTGAGACCGGGCAGACCGGGCACGGTGCGGGCGCGCCCGCTGCGCATGGGCGAATTCTCCGGCAGATTCGCAGTGGGATGGCCAGCCTGCATTGGCATCGCAGTTGCTCGAGGGTTCCATCCATGGCCTATCGCACCGCCACCCCGCCGGAGAAGCTCGGTCCCCTCGTGCGCGCGTTCGCCTGGGGCCACACGCCGAAGATGATCGGCGTCGGCGTGTTCTTCTTCTTGCCGCTGCTGGTGCCGATCTTCGCGCCCTGGGGTGAGAACTGGAACGCCATGAGCTACCTGGGCGCCGCGCTCATGCTCGTGGGCATGCCCGCCATGGGCGCCTACATCTTGCGGACCGCGTACCAGCAGCGGAAGAACTACGTGCGCATCCACGAGCTGGGCTTCGAGTACCGGTGGCAAGACCTGGAGCGCGCGGTGCTCTTCGAGGACGTCACCGAGATCCAGAGCCGCATCGAACAGAAGGTCACGAACGGCATCCCCGGCCCGGTGATGCACCAGCACAAGATTCGCACCGCCAGCGGCGAGGCCCTGGGCATCACCCACGGCTTCGAGGACGTCGGCGAGTTGGTGGGCGAGATTCGCGAGCGCACGCGGGGCATCGTTCTCGAGCGCGCCCGCGCCTCGTTCGCCGAAGGCAAGACCGTGAAGCTCGGCCCGCTCACGCTGGGCAAGGGCGAGGTGCGCGTGGGCACCTTGCGGCTGCCCGGGAGCGAAGTGCGGCGCGTCGAGGTTGCGGGTGGAGCCATCTCGATCTTCAACGAGAGCGCGCGGCCGTGGGTCGAAGTCCCGTTTGCGGACGTGCCCAACGCCCATCTTCTGGAAGCGCTCCTCCGAATCTGCTGAGGCGACGCCCCGCCTTCGCGTACAGTGCCGCCCCATGATTCAGCGGGTTTTCGCGGCGTGCGCCGTTTCGATGCTGGCCTTGGCGTGCGGCAACGGACCGGCCCCGAGCACCGCACCGGCGGCCACCGCCAGCGCAGCGGCCAGCACGAGCGCGCCCCCCACCGTACGCACCGGCCACGGCCCTTCGGCGACCATTCGAAGGCGCTGGGCCCTGGGTACCGGCGGCGTGTTCTTCCTCTACGCCAACGTGGAGACGCTCATGGCCACCCAGTTCGCGCGGGCATTCGTGCCGGCGCTGCTGGAGATGCCGGGTCTCTCGCCGGAGCAAGCGCGCTGCGGCGAGAAGCTCGCTGCGAGCACCAGAGAAGTGCTGATGGGCTCCAACCAGGACGGCGTCATCACGCTCCTGCGCATCGACGAGGGAGCCTCGCCCCTTGCAACTTGCATCAAGGCCCTGTCGGCCGACCCCGGGAGCCTCCCGGGAGCACCCGGCGCGCCAGAGGCTTGGAACCTGGGCGGCACCTGGATGGTGCACGAGCCGGGTATGATGCTGGTGGGGTCGCCGGAGGCCATCCGCGCGGCGCTGGCGGTGACGGGTACGCCGAACGCGCCCAGCTCCCTCGATCTCGAGCCCGGACAGCACCTCGCCTTCAGTGCCGTGGTGGGCGCCAACGTCCCGCTCCAGGGCACGCTGGCCATCGATGCCGCCCACTTCGCGCTGCAGCTCGACGCCCATCCCCCGGGCGAAGGCGACGCCGAGAAGATGGCGGCGGAGTTCGAGAAGATCGCCGCCACCGCGGCCTTTCCCGGCTTCAACCCCCACCAGAACCAGATGGCGCGGCGGGTGCTCGACGCCACCAAGGTGACCCACCAGGACGGCCATCTGCGTGCGCTCTTCGAGGTGCGCGGCGGGCCGGTGGATCAGGGCGCGCGCTTCGGCGAGCTGACTTCACTTGCAATCTACACGTTTCGCCGCTACCTGGAGTCGGCCAAGGCCGCCGAGGCACAAGCGGTGGTGGCGGAGATTGCCCGCGACTACGTGACGCTCTGGGAACGGGAAGAGATGAAGCCGGTGCCCCGCGCCAAGAAGAAGCTCGGCTCGTTTCCGCCGGTGCCGAGCACGGTGCCCCGGGGCCAGAAGTACGCCTCGCAGGCGGGCGACTGGAAGGCCTGGGCCCCGATGCGCTTCGAGATGACCGAACCGCAGTACTTCCAGTACGAGGTGAAGGCCGCGAAAGACGGCGAGAGCGCCGACATCATCGCCCGGGGCGACCTCAACGGCGACGGAAAAACCTCGCTCTACACGCTGCACGTGAAGGTGGATCGCAAGAAGGACAGCACGCTGGTCCTCGCGCCCAAGCTGGAGATCACCGACGCGTTCGAGTGAGAACCGCGTGACTTCGCGCGCCCGATCCAATATGGGCACGCTGTGCTTTTGCCGATTCACCCCGATCATCCGGAGCCGCGCAAGGTGCAGCGCGCGGTGGAGGCCCTGCGCGACGGCGCGGTCATCGGCTACCCCACCGACACCGTCTACGGCCTGGGCTGCGATCTCATGAACAAGAAGGCGATCGATCGCCTCTACGAGATCAAGCGCATCGACAAGAGCCACCAGCTGGCCTTCATCTGCCCGGATCTCTCGGAGATCGCCCGCTACGCGGTGGTGGAGAACCACCAGTACCGCATCTTGCGGCGCTTCTTGCCCGGCCCCTACTGCTTCATCCTGGAGGCCACCCGCGAGGTGCCCAAGCTGGTGCAGACCAAGAAGAAGACCGTGGGTATCCGGGTGCCCAACAACCCGGTCATCCTGGCGGTGGCGCGCGAGCTCGGCAGTCCCATCGTCTCCACCACCGCGCAGCGAAAGGGCGAAGAGCTGCCCGAGGTGGACCCGCGGGAGATCGACCTGTACTTCCCCGGCCTCTCGCTGATCCTGGACACCGGCGGTGGCGGCATCGTCCCCACCACGGTCATCGACCTCACCAAGGTGCCGCCGGAGGTGGTGCGCGAGGGCGCGGGGCCAGTGGACGACTTCCTCGACGACTAGCGAGAGAGCTCAGGGCACGATGACGCGCAGGTGCCCGCCGACATTGACGATGTTGCGCAGGGCCTTCTGCAGCGTCTTCTTCGACCACACGATGGCATCGAGCAGGTCGTCGCCCTGGGCCAGTCGACCGGCGATGAGCGACGAGAACGTGCAGCCGCCGCCGTGAATGCGGGTGCGGATGGGCAGCCGCTCGGCCGACACCTCTTCCACCTCACCGCTCTCGAAGGCCACCACGTCGACCGCGCGGGAGCCGGCCAGGTGACCGCCCTTCACCATGGCCGCTCGGGCGCCCATGGAACAGAGCTTGACCGCGGCGATGCGTGCATCTTGCAAGCTTGCGATGCGCAGGCCTGTGAGCGCCTCGGCCTCCGGCACGTTGGGGGTGACCAGCGTCGCAACGGCCAGCAGATCCCCACGCATGGCGGCGAGCGCCTTGGGGTCCACCAGGCGCGCGCTACCACGGCTGGCGATCATCACCGGGTCGACCACCGAAGGGATGTCGCGATGACGCTTCAAGAAGGCCGCCACCGCGCGCACGTTGGCGATGGTGCCGAGGGCGCCCACCTTGAAGGCGCGCACGTCCTGGTGCTTCACCACCTCGCGGGCCATCTCGACGATCACGTCGGCCGGCAGCGGTCGCGCGGAGCGGAGCCCGTTGGTGGATTGCACGGTGGTGAGCGTCGTGACGGCGCAGCCGAACACCCCGGCCGCCGTGAAGGCCCGCAAGTCGGCGGCGATACCCGCGCCACCGCCAGGGTCGAGCCCGGCCAGGGTGAGAGCGCAGGGGAGCTTCTCTGCCATGGGCGAGCAGTATGCCCGAAGACGCCGTCTTTCAGGGGCGCAGAATCTGGCGAACCCAGATCTGCGTGACGCCGTCGCGCGAGACCTGGATGTCGCCGCCCTTGAGCACCGCGAGATCGTGGACCTTGCGGGTGGCGTTGCCAGCGGGAAGGAGCACCAGCTTGGCGGCCTTGGTGCTCGCCTGGAGGCCGACGCCCGTGCCCTGCGTCGCCGTGGTGGCGGGCCGGTACACGTAGAAGTAGCCGCGCTCCTCCGGGGCCGACACCAGCGTCTCCTGGTACTCGTCACGGCTCTGGGCGTAGCCACCCACGTAGGTGCCGTCGGCGTTGAGCTCGATGTGCCCCAGCCCCGACGCGTAGGAACCCACCACTTGCCGCTGGATGCTGCGCAGCTCGGCGTCGGTGGAGACGGCGTCGGCGTCGGCAGTGGTGTCGGCGGCGCAACCGGTGAGCGCGGAGACCGCGACCGAGACACCGAGGACCAGAGCAATCAGGGGGTTCCGCATGACCGGCGGTATGACATCGCCTTACGCACCGCACCAGGTACGATTCAGACACGATCCTTTCCGGCCCGGAAAGAGACGCGTATTTCGTTAGCAATATTCAGAGCTTACCGACGCAGTTGGGGACCATCGCCGAGAACGCCTCGATGCGCGGCGGGGTTCCCTGGTCGACCATGATTTCGTTGAACATCTTGTAGGCGGCCGGGCAGCGCGAGGCCTTTCCCAGGCACATGGGCCCGAGTAACCGCGATCGCTTGGCGTGCTCGACGGCCTCCTTGTCGCGCGGCTGGGTCCCCGCTTCCACCGTCGGCACGGTCGCCACGATGCGGCGGTACGCCGACTCGCAGACGTCGGGATCCTCGCGCAAGTGCGCCCGCTCGAGGTCGGAGGTGGCGACTTGCAGGCGATCGCGGGGAAGCGTGGCGCCATCGCCGCAGTACGTGCCGACCGCGCCGTCCACCGCGGTGTCGAGCATGGTGGGGCCGAGGTCCTTCATGTTCTCGGCGAAGGCCACCCGGAGCTCGACCTTGCCTTCGTCGCAGTGGCCCGCGAGCATGGTGCATTGTGCATGTACCGTACGCATGATGCGCGAGGTGGCGATGCGCTCCGGATCCGGATCGAGCTTGTCGGCAGCGGCAAGGTGGTCGAGGCAAGCCTGCCCTTTGCGGTCGACGAAATCCTGGGTGGCCTTGGTGCGCAGCTCGGCGGCACGCACGCGGTCGTCGTTGGTCTTGTTGCCGCTTTCACCGTCGCGCTTGCAGCCCGAGGCGAGCCCGAGACCGACGACGAGAAGCGAGACCCGAGGGAGCGAGAAGGGCATGGCGGCCCATCGTTAGACGGACCGGAGCGCATGTCCATACAAGCCTTCAGGGCCTCCGCGGAAGCTTGACCCAGGGATCGTGGACCTCGAGCCCCTCGGCCATGTGCACCAGGATCCACTCGTCGCGCCAGCGAACGGTGACGGTCATCCCCTGAAAGGGAATATGCCGGTCTTCGTCGGGATCGTTCCAATCTTGCACCAGCAAACCGACGATGCTGCCGGAGGGTCCCAGGAAGAGGTAGGCGTGCGCTCCGTCGAGGCTCTCGAGGGTGCTGGCGGGCCGCTCCTTGCTCAGCACCACCTCGAAGAGACCGGTCTCCTCGAACTGCGCCAGGAGGTCGGGGGTCATCTCCAGCTTGGCCAGCAAGCGGCGGTCACGCATCTGCCATTCGTCGCGGGGCTTCGGCATGGTCAACGGCGCAAGCGGAGGCGCAGGGTCTCGTCGTCGAGGCGCTGGGCGATGGAGAGAGCGCGGGCGCGGGCGCGTTCGGCCTCGGAGCCGTGGGCAATGCGCGAGAGCAAGCTCAGGGCCATGACCCGAAGCCGCACGTGGCCACCGTCGCCAGCGTGCTCGGCGGCCTCCCGCGCCAGCGCTTCCGCCTCGTCGCGAAGGCCCATCTTCCAGCGCGCGTATGCGAGGCCGCTTGCCCGACGGGCGAGCACGAAGGGCGGCGCGTTGGCCATGGGAACGTCGTTCCAGAGGGCAGCCGCCGCCTCGTGATCGGGCGGGGTGCGGCGCCCCAGCGCATACGTGGTGTGGTCGGTGATACGCGCGTGAAAGCAAGCCCGCGCCTCGGCGCCTTTGACGCCTTCGAGGAGAGCAGACGCGGCGCGCAGGAGGTCGGCGACGGCGTGGGGATCGCTGCGGCTCGCGACGTAGGCGCGCACCAGCGCGTCCTCGATACGCACCTCGGGTGGGCCGGCGGCGATGGCCGGACGGGCCGCATCGAGGTGCGCGACGGCTGCCGGCAGATCACTTCGCCGCAGCGCGACCGACGCATGCGCGAGCGCGAGCCAGGCTTGCACCAGGCGCGATCCGTTGATGGGCGGCCGATCCCAGGCGCGCACCAGGTCGGCGCAGAGCGGCACCGGAAGGTCGGTGAACCGCGAGTGGTAGCTGGCCATCCACTCGAGTCGTTGGGTGACGCCGCCGGGAACGCCGAAGGCCTCCAGGGCCCGAGCGCCCCACACGCCGCCATCACGATTGCCGCGGTGGCGCAAGCGCCGGAGCGCGCGCTCCACGGTGGCCACGTCGTCCTTGTAGCCGCGCCGCGCGGCGAGGCGATCGGCCGCCGCGGTGAGGGAGCCCTCGGTCTCCGCCAGCCAGTCCACGTAGGCCTGCCATTCGAGGCCGGAGGCCGCGGTGGGCTCCGCGTCGGGTACGTGTCCGGGATCGTGTCCGTGCGCGGGGCTCAAGGGTTCGTATTGTCTCCCCGCAGGTGAGTCTCATGAAGCGGTATTTGATCGTCGGCGACGTCCACGGGTGCTTCGAAGAGCTCCGCGAGCTCTGTGACGTGGCGGCGCTGGGCGAAAGCGACGTCCTGGTCAGCGTGGGCGATCTGGTGGACCGCGGTCCCCAGCCCGTAGAGACCGTGCGCTTCTTCCGGGAGCGGGCGGGCTCGGTGGTGCTCATGGGGAACCACGAGCGCAAGCATGTGCGCGGCGTGCTCTCGTACTCGCAGGAGATCACCCGCGAGCAGTTTCGCGCGCAGGGCGGCGACGCCGCGTATCACGATGCCGTGCGCTGGATGAGCGCCCTCCCCTACTTCTTCGAGAACGAGCACGTGCGCGTGGTGCATGCGGCGATGGTGCCGGGCACGCCGTTTTCGGGGCAGCGCGAGGACGTCTTGGCGGGCACCACGTCGGGCAGCAGGGCGCTCGCGGAGCTGATGGGACCGAGCGAGCGCCACTGGCACGAGCTCTACGAAGACCCGAAGCCGGTGGTCTTCGGTCATCACGTGGTGGGCCCCGAGGCGCTCGTGCGCGAAGGCAAGGTGTACGGCCTCGACACCGGCGCGTGCCACGGCATGCGCCTCACCGCGCTCAGCGTCCCCGACTTCCGTATCTACTCGGTGCCCTCGCGCACCGACCACTGGCGCGAGGTAAAGCGCTCGTGGGCCGCACCGATGCTGCGGGCACGGCCGTTCGCGAGCTACAGCTGGCCAAAGCTCGGCGAAGAGCT
>JABFRG010000131.1 GCA_013141295.1 Polyangiaceae bacterium | reverse complement strand
CTCTCGGTCACCGGCTCGCCGTCGTCGCCGGTGACCGAGAGCAGGAGCTTCTGCGGCACGCCGGGCACGAGCACGTTGGCCTCCGGTCGCACGGTGACCTCCTCCAGCGCCCTGCCGACGGTGAGACTCCCGGAGCTCCGGACCTCCCGGCCTTCGAGCATGGCCCGCGCTTGGACTTGCACCGCAGCGGTTCCGCCGGGCGCCACCAGCGAGGGCGCCTGCAGCGTGCCTTTCACGCGCCCCTCGGCGTCGGTGGTGGCCACCTTGGCCACTTTCTCCCAGGCCTCGGCGTCTTCCGGCACCTTCTGGGCCTTCGGCGCGGCGACGTAGGTGACGCGGGCGCCCACCAGCGGGCGGTTCGATGCATCGCGCAGGTAGATGGCGAAGGGAGAGCTCTCGCCGGCGAGGACCCGCTGCTTGTCCACCTTCACCACCATGCTCGGTGTGCGCGGCGTCTCGTTGCGCAGCGCGACCTGTGCGGCAGCCGGAGTCGCGCCCTCCACCGAGGCCTCCACCGTCCAGGACCATGCGGTCTCTTCGACGCGTGGCACCGGCACTTCGAATCGTGCCAGCCCCGACGCGTCGGTGGTGACGCTGCGCTCCACACGGGGAACGCCACCTTCCAGCAGACGAAAGGCGACGCGCCCGCCGGCCATGGCGCGTCCGTTGCCCTGGTCGGAGGCCCTTGCCCAGGCCAGGATGGACCCACCCGGCACCACCGTCGCATCGGCCAGGTAGAGCGAGAGCGCGCGGGTCTGGACCCGAGCGACCTTCAGCTCCGACGTTCGTGTGTGCTCGTTCTTGCGGACCGCGAGCAGCAACTTGAGCTCCCGCGCGTCGCCCTCCGGTACCGGCACGTCCACCACCGCGTGGCCTTGTGCGTCGGTGGTGGCGGTGATCGACGGGGCTGGCTTGGCGTCGGGCCCCAGTGAGGCCGGGTCCCAGCCCAGCTCCACCGTCGCCCCGGCGAGGGCTACCGCCTGCGTCACCGCCGGGAAGCCGTAGGCCTCGAGCGCCACCGAGACCTTGCCGCCGGGCACCGCCGAGCCCGCAGCGTGGGCGTAGAGCGCGATGCCACGACTGGCCGGGTCGGCGGGGAGCGCCTGCGAGTCCTGGGGTGCGCCCAGCGCCGCGATGACCACACCACAAAGACCGAGCCCCAGTCGAAGAACGCGCATGGAGTGGGGACAAGCGATGCGCTCGCAGGTTCCCACGATTGTCTCCGGCCCCGACGCTCGTGCAGTGAGAGCGGCGAAAGGTGGCCCGACGGTCGCATATGAATGTATTCTGCACGAAAATTCGCGAGGGGTCCTCGCTTCTTTCCGAGAAACAGGCCGCCCATCCGACCCGTTCCCCGTCGCGGTCACCCCGAAGCGTCGCTCTGTTCGGGATGGCCCTTTGTTTCTTCCCGATGCGGGCCCTCCCCACGCCGCGGTTCACCGAGAAAACCCGCACAAAAGCGCCGTCGGAAGATGGATCGTACGAGGCCTATTGACAGACTCCGCGCGTTTGAATACGTAGCGGTCCCTCGACACCGGGCGAGTAGCTCAATTGGTAGAGCAGTGGACTCTTAATCCATTGGCTCGGGGTTCAAGTCCCCGCTCGCCCACCCGCAGTCACGCAGCACCAGAAGCCCCGCCTCCAGAAATGAAGGTCGGGGCTTTTGCTTTGGGGGAAGATTCGCGTCCGTCCGTCGTACCAGCGTCGATGGGCCCCATCCTCACCCTCTCGTTCGTTCTGTTCGCGGCGGGCGTCATGTCGGCGCGCGTCGCCGGGTGGCTGTCGCAGAGCTGGCTGCGGAACAACACCGGCTGGCACGACAACCTCGGCTTCCTCCGGCGCCTGCTGGGCATCTTCGGCGATTTCGGTCCCATCATGCTCTACAGCCAGGCCCGGAAGCAGAGGCAGATGGGGCCCACCCTCGCCTACGTCTTCTGGGGCGGTCTGGCCTCGGGCCTGTTGGGGCTCCTCGGCATCTTCGCCGGCGTCGGGCTGCAGTAGCGCTCGCTCTCGTCTCCTACGGCTGGGCCAGGGTGGTCGGAATCCCTGGTAGCATTGTGGATATGTACCGAGCCCCCGACGCGCCCTCGCGCCCGCTCTTCATCGTCGCTGCGAGCGAACGCGTCATCGCCTATCGAAGGAGCGATGGCGCCGTCGCCTGGGCCTACGCGTTCGCCGTGGAGCGCGGGTTTCTCGAGCCGCAAGAGTCGTCGCCCGACCAACCGCTGGCCCTGGAGTTCATGGGCGATCGCATCTTCTTGGGCCTTCCCGACAAGGTGGTGTGCCTCGACTACGCGAGCGGTCACGTCGTCGGTCAGGTGATGCTCCCGGAGCCGGCAGCGCGCCCACAGCTGCTGGTGGACGGAAACGACGTGTTCGTCATCACCGTCGGTTCGGTGCTGTGCCTGGATCCAGCGGGTAACGTGCGCTGGCGCGTGCCCCATGGGCTCATGGTGCGCGGTAGCCCCACGGTGGGCCTGCCAGGCAACGTGCGCTCCGGCGACTCGTTCGGCTGGAAGTGAGCGCCTACTTCCCGCAGGCGCCCTTGCCCTCCACGGCGCTCTCGGCGGCGCGGCGGATAGGGCCGCGAATCTTGGAGCCGAGCACCGGGGCCAGACGTTCGCGAATGTCTGCAGGATGCAGCTTTCCCAGCGCCTCGGTGGCGGCGATGCCGAGCTCGATGTCGCCCTGGTTGCTCCCGGGAACCACCGAAGCTTTGGCGTAGTCGGTGAGCTTGCCCACGTCCTTGGTGGAGCACATGTTGCCCAGAGCCCATGCGGCGGCGCCACGAACGCTCCACTCCTCCTTGGGCTCGTCCATGACGTCGCGCAACGTCTCCCGGTGCCCGATGGCCCGGTGCGCTCCCAGCGCGCGCGCAGCCAGCATGCGCACCTCGGCGCTCGGATCGTTGGTCACGGCCTTGTCGAGGGCGTCGTCGGCCAGGGGATCCGCCGGCAGCCGCTCGAGGGCCCGGAGCACGTCGCTGCGCACGAAGGTCCAGGGGTCGTCCATGAGACGCAGCAGGGCCGGACGCGCGCCGTCGCGGGTGATGCCCTGGGCGGCCAGCGCCCGCACCCGGGGGTTCTTGTCGACGAGGGCCGCGGTCATGGTCTCCTCGAAGCCAGGGACCTCGCGCACGCGCTCCAGCACCCGCGCGCGGATCGCCTCTTCCTTCTCGTCCTTCGCCACCCGTGCGAGCAAGGCCTTGGCCTCCAGGTGCCCGCTCTTGGCCAGGATGGCCAGCGGCTCCACGTACATGTAGCGCTCGTCGAAGGAGGTCACCTCGAGCGGCGCGCCCACCGCGTAGGGTGCGGCGAGCAGGGGATACGCCACGTCGGCGATCTCCGGCAACCGCTGGCTCACTGCGCGCAAGTAGTCCGACTGCCGCGGCGTGCCCTTCACCAGCGCGAGCGACTCCCGGAGGACCGGAGGCGGCGCGGTGCGGAGCGCGCGCGCCAGGGCATCGCGCACGATGACGCGATCGGTGGTGTTGTCGGGGCCGAGGTACGTCACCAGCGCTTCGGCCGCGCTGGCGGGCGCCACCAGGGCGAGGAGCGGGGCAACCTGGGCGCGGGCAGGGGTGGCGAGGGCAGCCCGGAGCGCAGGCTCCGCCTTCTTGCCGCAGCGCTCGAACTTGGAGCGAGCCCGCTGCGAGAGATCCTTGTCGACCCCGGCGATGGCTGCGGTGAGGAGCGCGCCCTGATCGACGCACCCTTCGCGGCTCATGGCCACGTCCATGGCGAGGCCCCGACCGCGCTCCGAGAGCGTGGGGTAGCTGGCGGCGAGCGCAGCCAGCGTCGCCGTGTCGGCGCTCTTCAGGTAGGCGGTGGCCGCCTTGGCCTCGTCGCCGCTGGCGTCGAGCAGGCCCAGCACGCTCGAGAGCGGCATGCCGTCGAAGCGCGTCACCGCCGACACCTCGGCCAGGCTCACGTCCGGGTGCTCGCCGTCGGCGTCGTCCAGCACCACCGAGAGGCACGTGCTCTTCACCGGCGCCGGAAGGCGCACTTCCACGGCTTGGCCCGGCTTCACCGCCGGCAGCTTCACCCGATAGAGGTTCGCTTCGGTTGCAAAGTACACGCTCTTGGGAGCGACGTCGGTGGGGGTGGCCTCGCTGGAGAGGGGAACGAGCACCACCCGGTCGAGCGCCATGTCGCCGTCGACCCGGAAGGAGACGAACTCGCCGCGCCCCTCGCCGGGCTTCTTCTCGCGCCACGCGGTCTTGGGATCACCGTCGGAGAGCGCTTCGCCCCGGGTCCCGTCGCTGGCGCCCACCGCTTCGAGAGCGCGGCTGCGAACCGTCGGCCGTTCCTCGAGCGCGGCTCCGGCGACGTCGATGGCGTGGTCCCGGCGTTCCTTGCCCAACCGCTGCATGCTGATGGAGGCCCAGCCGAGGGTCTTCGGGTTCAAGGTGCGCGGCGCCGCCAGGGTGAGCGCCTCGCCGCACAGCTTGCTGCCGCCGCCGGCGACCTCGCCCACGATGGCGAACTCGCTGCGCGCGTCGCGCGGATGAAATTGCAGCGCCGTGGTGGCGCTCTTGGACGGCGGCGTGACGCCCACGAACACCGGCTGCTCCTTGCCGGCCACGAAGAGCGCCTCCCAGCGCTCGTTCGGGCTCGCGACCGCGAGGTGCCAGGTCTCGGCGGGGACGCCCAGCTCGACCTTGCGCCAGGCGGCCAGCGCGCCCTCGGTGGCGATGGGGATCTCCAGCGACGTGACCGACCCCGCCGCGGCATCGCAGAAGGATGCGCCGGCGGAGCAGGAGCGGAAGAACACGCGGTGGCTGCCGAGGTCGACCCGGGCGCCGAAGGTCTTTCCGGTGGCCACCGTGGGGTCTGCCGGCGTCACTGCGCGGGCGCTGCCCCCGAACGCCGTCGAGGCCAAAAGCACCCCGAGAAGAGAGACCGTACGCCCGAAGCTCCGCACATTCCGCATGGCGGCGGACTCTACCATCACCGGCTCCCACCGGCCCTCCAACAATCTCCGAACCCACCCGGCCGGTCGCTGGCTCTCACCGGCGAGGTTCTTCGCAATGACGCTCCGGATGGTTCTCTTCGTGGTGGTGGGCGGCGTTCTCGGCTTCGCGTATCAGCGCTTCGTCGGTTGCCGCAGCGGCGCGTGTGCGCTCACGCAGAATCCCTACATCACCACCCTCTACGGCGCCTTCATGGGCTTCTTGGTCTCGGGCCGCGGTGGTTGACGCGGTGGTCCTTGCCTCTCGGCGGTAGCTCGGATGCAATGGGAGCATGCCCCGCGTGCCCGCCCGCAAGGCGCCTCTCTATCAGCGCCTCATGGCCCGCCATCCGCTCCCGCCCAAGGATGCCAAGGCGGCGCTGCCCGACCTCGGCAGCCTGGCGGCAGCCTATGCTCGGTGCGCCAGCTATCACGGTGCCAAGGGGCCCTACTGGCGCGTGTGGCGCGCCATCGAGCGCGCGCGCGGCCATCGCCTTCGGGCCTCGGTGGCGACGCTCGAACCGAGCGCGCGCCGGTGGTTCGCGCTGTGGTCCTTCGCGCAGGGACGCGTGCGCGAGGGCGTTCGGGTCTACCGCGCGTACATCGCCGACCCCGGCAAGATGCGCTTGCTGGACGCGGAGAACGCGACCTACCTGCGGCACGTGGCGGCGCGCGCGACGCCCGCGCAGGTGCTGGCCGAAGCCGACGCCATC
Source organism: Polyangiaceae bacterium (assembly GCA_013141295.1). Lineage (GTDB taxonomy): Bacteria > Myxococcota_A > Polyangia > Polyangiales > Polyangiaceae > JABFRG01. The sequence continues at coordinate 3,222 of JABFRG010000131.1, read as the reverse complement.
CGCGCCAAAGCCCCGGAAAGCTCGCGCATCGAAACGGTGGTCCTCGAGGCGCTGCTGACGCTGGGCGACGCTGCGGCATCGCGCCTTCGATACCCGCGGCCGGAAGGAGCGACGATTCACGTCGGCGCGAGCTGGGCCCGCCACGCGATCGTCGAGAAGCGATGGGGCGATCCGGCGGCGGCAACGCGCGCGCTCGCCATGTGCGCCAAGCTCGGAACCCGAGAGGGATACGGCGACAGCGGAGCGCTCACCGATCTCCTCCTCGAGACCTTCGGCCTCGAGAAGGACGCGTGGGCCGCGATGTGCCGGCCCTGGGCCTACCCCGAGGGCGATCTCGCCGCCGCGTTCCTGGCGAGCCCCGGCGCGACGGTGATTGCCGGTGGCCCCTCTGCGCACTCCTTCGGGAGCCGGCGTTTCGCCATGCCCGCCTGCCCCGGATGTGCAGGGACTATGCACGTATTTTTCGAGCTGGCGGTGCCCGAGGTTCCGGACCTCGCCGCGCGCATCCCCGGCTGGCCCTGGCTGCCGCTGGTGGGCTGCCTCGACTGCTGCCTGTGGTTGGTGCGCCGCGACTTTCGCGTGGACCACGCCGCGGCGCGGCTGGAGCTTCTGGCGGTGGCGGCCACCCCTTCGACCATCGCCTCGCTCGGCAAGCGCATCGGGCAGCTCGCGCCCATCACTCCGCAGCCCGCCGCGCTGGGGCCGCACTCGGGCGTCGCCGGGATGGATTGCCCCCAGATCGGCGGCGAGCCCGACTGGGTGCAGGATTTCGAGCGCGCCTTCTGTCCGCTGTGCGCCGAGGAGATGCGCTTCGTCGCGGCCCTCGGGTCGACGCGTCGGTGCGGGTTCGAGCCGGAGATCACCATCAACAACGGTTCCGGCTACCAGTACCACTTTGCCTGCAACGCCTGCTCGGTGCTCTCGGTGGTCGGTCAGAACACCTGACCTTATCCCCCAGCCCGCGGGCGCAGATCACTCGGGCGGAGGCCGGTGTGCTGGGCGAGGACGCGTCGAAGCGTGGCCGAGGTGTCGTAGCCCACCCGGCACGCGATCTCCTCCACCGAGATGCGCGTGGTGGCGAGCAGATGCCGCGCCGTTTCCATGCGCACCTGCTGCACGAACGCCAGCGGCGAAAGGCCGGTAGCCTCGCGCATGCGACGGCCCAGCGTGCGATGCGTCGACGCCGTCGCGCGCGCCAGCTCCGCCATGCGAAAGGGCCGGTCCAGGTTCTTGCGGATCCAGCGCTCGGCCTTGCGCGCCGTGTCGGAGCCGTGGGTCATGTGGTGCACGATGGCGTAGCGGGCTTGGCTCGGCCGCTCGTCCACCACCAGATAGCGAGCCACCAGCTCCGCCAGCGAGGGGCCGGCGAAGCGCGACAGCAGCCGCAGCACCAAGTCGATCTGCGCCAGCGCGGCCCCGGCGGTGATCACGCGATCGCCCTCCACCACCATCTGCGCGGCGTCCACGTCGACCGCGGGGAACCGCGCCGCGAGCTCCGGGCCCAGCCACCAGGTGGTCGTCGCCGGCTGCCCATCGAGCAGCCCGGCCGCCGCCAGCAGGAACACGCCGGAGCAGGAGCTCGCGACGTGCGCGCCGGTTCGCCATCGCCGCGCGAGCCACCTGCACGCGGCCCGCACGTGCGGTTGCCCCAAGGTGGCGTCGATCTCCGCCGGGTCCGCCATCCCCATGCCGGGTACGATCACCAGGTCGACCTCGCGCAGTCCGGCGAAGGTGCGATCCGGCGTCACCTCCATGCCGGAGCGGGCCCGCACCCGGCCGCGGGTCACGCCAGCCACGCACACCTCGAACGGAGCCGGCTGCCGCAGGAGCGCGGTAGCCGCGCGGTTCGCCGCCATGAACGCGTCCAGCGTCACCGCCACGCTCGAGTCACTCACGCCTTCCAGAGCCACGACCGCAACCGTGATGGGCATTGTCCAAAAGTAATCGATTCGCGTCAGTTTCGCCACTCGCGGCCAGGGCACCGAGACCCTACCTTCGGACGCGGAGGTTCTCATGCCGTACATCCAGGTAGCGCTTCAGTCGGGCGACTTCACCCCCGAGGCCGTCGACACCCTCGCGGTGGCCATCACCAAGGCCGCCGGCGACGCCGAACAGATTCCCGACGACCCCGCGCACCGGGCTTCTGTGCTGCTACAAGTGCTCGAGATACCGCGCGGGCGCTTGTATTCTGCAGGCTCTTCTGCCGGCGCCCAGGCGGCGCGTTTCGTGGCCATCCAGATCTTCTCGCCCGATGGCGTCCTCGACCACGCGCACCGCGCGGAGCTCTTCCGCGCCATCGACGTCGCCGCCAAGGACGCCGGCCGTCATGGCCTGCGCGCCGAGGTCCCCGTGCTCACGTCCATCGTCAACACCGAGGTCGAGAACGGCAGCTGGGGCATCTTCGGCCACGTATCCTGGCTCTCGGATCTCGCCGCGCGCGCCGGGTACGCGCACCTGGCGCCGCTCTTCGCCAAGCGCTGACACGTCGGAGATAGCCGGAAGGGCAGGGGAGACGTTCGCCGTTTCTTTGGCCCACACCGGGGCGTCATGCCACACACCTTGCATGCGCTCGCGATGGATCTATGCCGCCGTACCCCTGGGAGCCCTCGGGCTCTTTCTGGCGCTTCGCCACCCCAAAGCCGGCGGTGAGGCGGGCAAGGTCGAGGAGATCCCGCTCAGCAAGCGCATCTTCCGGCCCTCCGTGGAGTCCGACCCGGCGTACCTGCCGAAGCTCGGCGGCGTCGACCTCACCAAGCTCAAGTCCGAGGGCAACGCCATCGTGACCGAGCTCCCGGACAAGACCCAGGTGAAGCTGACGCTGGACCCGCACCTGCAGCGGACGGCCACCGCGCTCCTCACGGCCTACGCCATCCCCGAGAGCTCCATCGTCATGATGGACCCGGCCACCGGCCACGTGCTCGCGTATGCCAGCCACATCGAAGGCAAGCCCAACCGCGACCTCAACGTCGAGGCCACCGCCCCGGCGGCCAGCGTATTCAAGGTGGTCACCGGCACCGCGCTCGTCGACGTGGCGCAGCTCACCCCCGAGACCAACCAGTGCTACACCGGCGGCGAGCAGCGCATCAACGCGGCCGACCTCGAGAACGACCCCGCCAAGGATAAATACTGCGCCACCCTGGCCGGCGCCATGGGTCGCAGCTTGAACACCGTGTTCGCGCGGCTGGCCCTCAAGCACCTGCCGCGCGAACACGGTGTTCAAGC
>JABFRG010001172.1 GCA_013141295.1 Polyangiaceae bacterium | reverse complement strand
TTGAACTCGCTCTTGAGCTGGTCCTCGCGGCTGGGCACGCGCAGGTACTGCGGCGCCACCGCCCGCACGAAGCCGTACGCGTAGGGGAGGGGCTTGGTGGTATCCGGGCGCACCGAAGCGGCGCGCGCCAGCGGGTGGTTCACGTCGGTGGTGGCCTCGTCGGGGCCGGTGCACACGTAGCCGCGCGGCGCGATCTTGTACCAGCCGCCGGGGCAGCCTTCGGTGCCCGCCTGGCCGTCGTCGCGGCCCACCACCGCGCCGAGCCGGAGCACGCCGATCTTCTTCGCCGTCTTCGAGGGCTTCTCGTAGATGGCCACGTCGAGGGCGATGGCCGCCAGCGCCGGACCCTTGGGCAGCGTGCGGGTGTCGGGGCCCATGGCGGGCACGGGGATGGCCACGCTGCTCAAGCTCGCCGCCGAAGAGGCCGAGCTCGCTCCATCGGCACCGGCATCGGCGCCTCCCCCCTTGCCACACGCGAAGGAGGCGAGAGCGAGGGCGTAGAGGAGGCCCGCGCCTCCGGAGCGGCGGGAGAGGCTCGCGCCTCCGGAGCGGCGGGAGAGGCCCGCGCCTCCGGAGCGGCGGGAGAGGCTCGCGCCTCCGGAGCGACGAGAGGTGGTGCTTCGGGTCGTCACGACCCCGTTAATACCTATCTCCCGAGGACGCACAAGTATTCCGCCCGGCGCCGGGCATTTCCCGTGTGTTTCTGACCGCGAGGCCCGCGCTACAAGGACTCGAAGCGCGCGACGTCGACGGTGCAGCGGACCTTGCCCGAGGACTCGTAGGCCTCGAGTGTGCCCTCCACCTTCACGACGTCGCCGGCGCTGACGCGGGAGCCCGTCGCGTCGCGCACCTGGGGGTCGACGCGCTCCACCTGGAACGACACGACCGGCGACCCGCCCTTGGAGGGCGGTAGCGGCGTCATGGTGCCTGGTCCGGACCCGAGAGGAATGCGAATGGAGAGCCCGTACTGCTCCTTGCGGCTGCTCGTGAGCTGAAAGGTGCAGTTCTTGGTCTCGCAGCCGATCAATATGGGTGCCTGGAAGTACCCCGAAGCCACGACCCGCTGACCCTTGTTCTCCATGCGGCACACGTCGTCGATGCGTTGCCCGGGGGCCGGGTGATGGGTGCACCCCGCCGCCGCCCACGCCGCGGCGAGGACGACGGCCGACCGGAGCGGGCCCATGCGCAAAGGCGACGGCGTGCGCGACATCGCCCGTTACTCTACCACCACGCGGTCGCCGGCGCCGCGGCCGAAGACCTCGGGGCTGTACATCTCCTCGGCCTTGGGCGGGGCGACCACGAAGGAACCGAGGGTGGTAGCGCGTGCAACGTACACGTATTCGTGCACGCCGTCCCAGAGCAGCGAGGCGAAGGCCTCGACCCGCTCGTCGCGCATGTTCTGGTGCTCGTACCAGGTGCGGCTCCACCAGTACCAGCTGGGTTGGCTGTCGTTGGCCTTGGTGTCCTGGGGAATCGGGCCGGTGACCGCCAGCGCCGCGTTCATGGGCTCGAAGCCCGCGGGGATCGGGTCCACCAGGGCCACATGATGCCGCCGCGCCGGGGCGACCATGGTGACGCGCACGCGCACCTTGGAGCCGGCCTTCACGTGCCAGTCACCGTTCGCGTCGCGCTTCACGTCGTCCGGCTGGTCCACCGATTCGTAGGCGCGGGTCACGGTGAAGCCTTGGTCGGCCGGTGGCAGCTTGAGGTCGAGCGGCGCGTACTGCATGCCCACCCGGAAGTAGAGGCGTCCTTGGCCCTCCTTGGCGATGGTGAGGTTGCCGTTGCCCATGGCCGCCAGCTGCTTCATGGGAATGCGCACTTCCTGGCGCTCCACGTTGTAGCCCTTGTAGGCGTGCTCACCGGCGTAGTCGGCGCCGAGCCACGCGCGGGCGATGAAGTCCGGCGCGGTGTTCTCGTAGGTGCGGAAGTACTTGTCGAGGGCGATGAGGACGAAGGCGTTCTCCTGGGTGTTGTACCAGCGGCCCGCCTTGCGGTGCCCGAGGAGCCCGGTGACCAGCTTGGGGATCACGTCGTTCTTCGGGTCGATCTCGGCGAAGGCCTCGAGGAGGATGCCGTCGGCTCGGCGATCGGAGTGGAGCAGCAGGTGGTCGCCCTCGCCGTAGGAGGTCACGAAGTGCGCCGCGCCGGCGGTCTCGGTGACGCGGTTGGCGAGGTGCTTCTTGATGGCCTCGCTCTCTCCCTTGGAGGCGGCGTCTTGGGCCAGCGTGGGCCAGAGCCAGCCGAGGGACTCGAGCGGCGTCTTGTCGACCCCGCCGGCCTCGGCGATGAGGCGCCGAGCCTTCGGCGCATCGGCGTCGCCCATGCGCTTGCGCACGTAGAGCGCGTACGAGATGAGCGAGCGGCGCGCTTCCGGGCCGTAGTAGCTGGGAATGTGCGACTCGATGTTGCGCAGGTAGCTCTGGGCACGCGCCTGCATCGAAGCGTCGACCGCGAAGCCCTTCTCCTTGGCACGCTGGAGGGCGTGCGCCACGTGAATGGAGAGGTAGGGCCAGTCCTCGCCCCACCAGAAGCCCCAGCCGCCGTTCCAGCTCTGGCGGGTCTTCAGGCGCTTGAGGTCTTCTTCCACGCTGGCGGTGAGCTCCTTCGGCGGCGGAAGATCCTTGGAGTTGAAGGCCGCGAGCACGTCCTTCATGGAGGCGATGGCCATGACCCTGGAGGAGAGCTGCTCGTTGCACTCGAACGGGTACTTCACCAGGTAGAGCACCGCGTCGGAGAGCGCGAAGAGCGCCGTCGACGAGGTGGTGAGCTCGAGTCCGCCGAACTCCTTGGTGACGCCCTCCGGCATCTTCACCGGCTGGGCCACGGCGCCCTGATCGACCACTCCATAGGTGGCGAAGGCCTCGGTGGTGGCCGGGGTCCACACCGGGAGATCGAACTCCGCGGCGTCGGCGTTCTTGCCGGCTCCGGCGGCCACCTGGAAGCGGGCGGTGCCCGGCGTCTGCGCGGCGGCCGAGATGCGCACCTCGGCGCGATCGTTGGCTGCAACCTGCACGCGTCGGCCGCGGTCTTCCACCGTGGCGTTGAGTGCCCGCGCCGCCACGTGAACGGTCATGGGCTTGTCGGTCTGGTTCTGCACCACCACCGTGAGGTCGAACTTGTCGCCGAAGTTCAAGAAGCGGGGCGGCGACGCCCGGACGATGAGCGGCAGGCGCGCGGTGATGGTCGACTCGCCACTACCGAACTGGGTGCCGCCGGAAGCTGCGACCGCCATCACGCGGTAGCGCGTGGTGTTGTCGGGGAGCTTCACCGAGGCCTCGGCGTGACCCTTGGCGTCGGTGCGGACCCGCGGCGCCCACAGCGCGAGGGCGCTGAGATCCTTGCGGAGGGCGATGGGCGTCTTGTCCATGTCCGGCGACTCGCCGCCGCCGCGTTCTTCGGCGTTCTTGTATCCGCTCGAGTCCTTGGATTTCGCTTCCTTCTTGTCGGCCCGCGACATGTCGTCGGCGGGCTTCGCCGCGGTCACGGGCGCGGGCGATGCCGAGGCCATCGCCGCCCCGGCGGTCATGCGCCCCACGGCGTGGCCCATGGTGCCCATGCCGCCACGTGCTCCGTCGCCCTCTCGGCCGCCGGGAGCTTGCTCGTTCGCGGCGGCCTTATTCATCTGCGCCCGCATCGCCTCGCTGTCCTTGCCGAGGACCACCGAGCGCCGCGATTCCGCCTCGATGGCGTCGGGCGATCGATTCGGGTAAAATGCACTCAATGCGTTGGGGGTCTGGTAGCCGGAGAGCGCCAGCACCGCCTCGTCCACCACGTACAGGGCGACGTCGGCGTTGGCGGCCGGGTTGCCCTTCGCATCCTTCAGATCCACCGAGAAGCTGGTGGTGGCGCCGGGGTCGACCCCGGATTCACGGGGCTTCACGTCCACCGTGAGGGCGCGTTCGGTGGGCGGCATCGCGAGGGCGAGCGACCCGGAGGCGAACGCCGGGCGCGGCGGGAGCGCGGCGTTCGGCTGCCCTTGCTCGTCGTTGCGCGGCTGGGCGCCCACCAGGTCGACGCCGATGGTGACGTTGGGGAGCCACTCTTCGCGCAGGCGCACGGTGATGGCCTGGGTGCGCTGGGTGAGCTTGAAGCGCTGCACCGCCACCACGCCGGAGCGACGCACCGTGAGGAGGCCCTCCGCCGGGGCGAAGGCCGCGCGCACGAGGATCTCGGCGGTGTCGCCGCCCTTGTACTCGCTCTTGTCGGAGACGAGGTCCACGTGGTCCGCGGCCAGACCGCGGTCCGGTCGGTCGGTGTCCTTGCCCATGGCCCACACCGTGAGCGACGTCTGATTCTTGCGGCCGTGCTCGTCGGTGACGACGGCGGTGACGCGGTAGCGCCCGCCTTCCTTGGTCTTCAGCGCGCAGCGGACCGACTCGGCGCCGCTCTTCACGGTGCAGGTGTCGGGGTCCACTTCCTTGTCGACCCACACCCCGTGCTCTTGCACCGAGTCGACGCGCACGCTGCTCACGGTGATCTCGCGATCCTTCACCCGCTCGCCGTCGATGTTCGCGGCCACCACGTCGAGCTGGATGGCCTGACCGGCGGTGACGAAGGCCTTCTCCGGGCGCAAGCCGACGTACACATTGGCCGGGTGCACCAGCAGCGTCGACGAGGCCGACCAGGCCTGACGGTTCACGTCGGTGACGGTCGCGTTCACCGAGAGCGACATGGGGTACGAGGGGTCGAGTGCGTCGAAGTCGATGCGCATGCGGTGCTCGCCCTGAGCGTCGGTGTGGCTCTCCCACGTCTCCGTCAGCTTGGCGTTGCGCTTGTCTTTCGGATTCTTGCGGCCGTAGTACCAGTACGGCTCGTAGTCGGTCTTGCCGAAGGCGAAGCCCTTCTGGTTGGGCGGTGAGAAGTGCGCGTCGGAGCGGGTGACCCGCCAGGCCGCGGGGGCGTTGGGCAGGCCGCCGCCGGCGTAGTACTTGGCGCTCACGGTGGCCACCGCGTGCTGACCGACGAAGTGCGGAGCGCCCTCGACGTTCGTGTGCACTTCGAACTCCGGTCGCCGGAACTCCTGCACGTTGATGGCGTGACGACCCACGCCGCCTGCGGCCGAGAGGCTCACCTGGGCGTGGCCGAGGTTGGTATTGCCCGGGAGCTTCACCGCGAAGTCGTAGTTCCCGTTGAGGTCGATGAGCGCAGTGCCCTTGGCAATCTCGGCGCCCCGTGGATCGGTCACGCGGTATTCGAGGTTCTGTCCGTTGGCGCCGTCGGCGAGGCCCACGTCGCCGTTCTTCTCCCAGTGCACGTGGCGGACGATGCCGCGGATCTTCACCTCTTCGCCCGGCTTGTAGATGCCGCGGTCGTCGAAGGTGAAGAACTGGAGCGGGTTCGGGTGGTAATAGTGCGGCGAAAGACCAGAGGTCCACATCGCCAGGTCGTCGCCCTTCCGGGCGGTGAAGATGTTCCCCTCGACGCCCCGTTGGGGCAGGGTCGCGATGCCTTCGGCGTTGCTCGACGCGCTGGCGCCCGCGCCACCGATGGACCCGAAGGTGACGCCGCTCACCGGAGCGCCGTTGAGCAGCGAGGTGGTCCACGCCACCACGCCCTCGTCGTCGGCCACCGCGGTGATGCCGAGCTTGGTCACCTGGAGCCAGGTGCGAACCCACTCCTTGTTCCAGCGGTTCTTGAAGGGGCGCGTGGTCTCCACGATGGCCAGCACCTGACCGAAGCCGTTCTTCAGCGCGGGCGCCAGGTCCACGAGCGTCTCGGTGATGGAGTCCTTCTCCCCCTTGGTGGCCACCTGTCCCGACCACGCGAGCTTGCCGGGCGGCGGAATCGAGACCCCGTCGTAGTCCCACTTGGTGCGGAACTCGTTGTAGCGGGCCCAGTCGCTCGGCGAGACGGCGTAGAGCCGCACGTTGAGCGTTGGATCGTTGATGGTGTACACCGAGTACTTGGGGCCCAGCGCCGGGTCCACCGTGTTCATGGCGCCGGTCTCGCTGAAGAGCACCGGGGGCGCGGTGCCCACGTCGAAGGTCATGGTCTCTTCGTGGCCGAGCGTCTGACCGAAGGTGTCGCCCACGTCCTTGGTGACGTGCACGGTGTAGCGGGTGCGGCCCTTGGTCTTGCCGCTGATGACCACGGAGGAATAGGACGACTGCACCTTCATGCCGGCGATGGGCGGCTCCACGCGCACCATGCTCGGGTCGAACTTCTGCGCCTCCAGCGGGTTGTTGAAGGTGATGTCGAAAGCGTCGCCCGGGTGGCAACCCTGATAGCCGCACTCGTGATGCGTGATGCGGAGCGGGTCGTAGGTCCGGAAGGAGAACGCCTGCGGCTGGGTGGTGCGCTTGGGCCCTTCGGCCGAGGGGAGCCCTGCCGGGAACGTGATCTGGATAGTCGTGCCGGCGGCGAGCTCGCGCTCCGCGTGGAAGGTGACGAATTTTCCCTTCTTCGCCCGCTCCACCAGGCTCGACACGGTGGCGTCCTTGTCGACCTCGGCCTCGGTGGCGAGGCGCATGGGCACCGGGTTGCCGTTGGCGGTGGCGCGCACCATCGAGAGGATGGCGGCCTTGTCGACCGCCTGATCGAACTCCGCGAACATCACCGGTTCGAGATCGGTGGGGCCGCCGTTGGGATACGAGTGCACGAGCTTCACGGTGGGCGTGGTGAAGGTGAAGCGATCGGCGGCGGCCAGCACGTTGCCGTTCTGGCTCTTGGTTCCGGCGGGGATCTCCACCGCGTAGTCGGTGGACTTGGGGAACTCGTTCTCCGGCTGGAACATCACCGTCTGCGAGCCGACCCAACGCCATTTGCCCGCGGGCTCCGGGGTGAGCGTGACCGGGGGCTTCGTCTTTTCGAGCTCCGCGTGGGAGGTGATGGGCACCATCGGGGCGCTGAACGACACCGTGAGGTAGGGCGCGATCTCCACGGCGCCGGTGGGCGCCTTGCGCGTGATGGTGAGTGGCCCGGCGGCCACCGCGGGCGGGCCCGAGGGCGCGGTTGCTGCCGGCGGGAACGCCTCGTTCGAGGTCTTGCCCGGGCGCGGCGGGGGAAGCGATTTGCCCCGGAAGGCGAAGTCCTTCTTGTCGTCCGCCTCACCCTTCAGGGCGGGCAGGCGCGCGAGGAGGGCGCGCGTCTCGGCTTCCGAGAGCGGATCCGTCGGCGAGGGACCCTTGGGGATCTCGCGTTCCTCGTCGGCATTGGAGAGCCGGAAGCCCAACCCCGATTTCGACATGCGCCAGACCACCGGCCCGTCGTCGCTCTTCTTGGAGGCTACCGGTGTGCCGGGGGCTTTCGCCGGTGGCTGACCGGGACACGCAACGACCGCAGAGAGGATCAGGGCCGCGAGGGCGAACCGCTTCATGAGGGGAACCTTTGGATTGAAACGAGGAAAACGTGCGGCCAGACCCCGGCCAATGGGCTCTGACGGACGAGAGGCCCGAAAGTTCCAGGGTCGGACGCCGAATGCAGTGTGGGGAAACGTACACGGAAAGCGCGGTGGAAGGTACGCTCCGCCCATGGGCGACGAGCTTGCGGCGCACTATGGCGAAGATCTGGTGGAGGCCTCGCGGCTGTCGCGGTCTCCCCACGGTCGGCTCGAGCTGCTCCGGACCCGGGAGCTCGTGCGTCGGGAGCTGACCCCCGGGACCTTGCAGGTGCTCGACGTGGGGGGAGGGACCGGCGTGCACGCGGCATGGCTCGCCGGCGACGGGCATCGGGTCCACCTCGTCGACGTGGTGCCCTCGCACGTACGTGCGGCGGCCGCCCTACCCGGCGTCACCGCCGAAGAGGGCGACGCCCGGCGGCTCACGGCGCCGGACGCCTCGGTGGACGTCGTGCTCCTGCTGGGCCCGCTCTACCACCTGGTGGAGGCCGAGGATCGCGCTCGAGCCCTGGCGGAAGCGCGTCGCGTGCTCCGTCCAGGTGGTCTGGTGGCGGCGGCGGGCATCAGTCGCTACCTCTCGCTCATGGCGGCCGGCGCCGACGGAACCCTGGACGAAGCGATGCGCGATTCGGTGCGCAGGGTCATCGATACCGGATGCTACGACGCGCACGTCGGCTTCGTGACCACGCACTTTCACGGTGCCGAGGAGCTGTCCAAGGAGGTGTCGCGAGCGGGGTTCGTCGACGTCGCGGTGTACGGGGTCGAGGGCCCTTCGTGGCCCGCTCTCGATGCGGCCGGGGACGATGCGTTCGGCGCGCTTTGCGACGCAGCCCTTCGCGCGGCGCGGCTGGTCGAGCGGGATCCGCACCTCGTGCACGCGAGCGCGCACCTCCTGGCGATGGGCCGCGCTCCCGCCTTGTGAGGGCTGTGTACTCGGGGGTGCGGTACGAGGCTAGCCTGGCTTCGGCGTTTTGCCCTTGGGCTTCGCGGTGGGCGCGGGCTTCGCGGTGCCGGTCGCGGAGGGCTGCGGCTGCGGCGGATTGGTGTCCATCGACGGAGGCTTCACGTCCGGCGCTGCCGTGGGGACTGCGGTGGGCTCCGGCTTCGGGCCGACGTGCTCGTCGCCGAGGCGCGGCGGATTGTCCGGGGTCACCTCGTGGGTCGCCGGAGGGTTCGCCACCACCATGGGGGGCTGCGGTTCCGGCGTACCACCGCCGCACGCTGCCAGAACGACGACGAACGCGGGCGTGAGCGGGAGCGCCGAGAGGGCGCGGGTCTTCTTGGCCATGCGCCAGTGTGGACCACTCTGGACGCCGGCGAAAGAGGCTACGTCAGGCAGCTCGGGTGGCCCGCGTCGCGCCCTTGCTGCGCCGGAGAAAAAGCAGCACCTCGCGGCTCGGAGATGCCGCGCCGTAGGCGATGCCCACCTCGCGCACCACGTGCACGCCCTCGATGGGACGCAGCACCACGTGGGCCGACGGGCGCACCACGCCCTCGGGGAGCAGCGCGATGCCCACCCCGGCGGCCACCAGCGCCACCGCCCATTCC
>JABFRG010001214.1 GCA_013141295.1 Polyangiaceae bacterium | reverse complement strand
CTACGCGTCTTCATCCAGCGTGCTGGGCCTCGAGATCTTCAACGAGCCGGTCACCGACGTGGCGGGCCTCGGGCGACTCGACGCGTTGGCGTATCCTGCGCTGCGCCAGGCGGCCCCCGACAAGATCTACGCGTTCGAGCCCAGCGCGGTTCGCAACTTCCTCGACCAGGCTCCCACGCCCGCGGCGCCGCTCGGTCCCATGTCGGCCTACGCCCCGCACGTGTACACGCTCTCGTTCACCGGGACGCCGGCGCAGTTCGCGGCCATGACCAAGGACACGCTCCGACGCTCCAACGAGAACGCTCGGGCCGAGGCCGACGCCTGGGATGCGCCGCTCCTGGTCGGAGAGTGGGGCATGGATCCGAAGGGAGCCCGCGCCGCCGAGTACCTGGCCTGGCAGGCGGAGCTTCAGGACGAAGCCCGGGCCTCCTCGTTCTTCTGGGTGTGGAAGGAAGACTCGCAGGGGAGCTGGGGGTGCTTCGACCGCGCTGCATCGGGCGCCCCCGCGTGGGCCGAGCGAACGGCCCTTCGGCGCGCGCTGGCGCACGTTCGCCCCATGGCCATCGCGGGGCTGCCGCAGCATTTCGGCTTCGACCGCACGAAGGGCGTGTTCGAGCTGGTCTTCACCGGAGATCCCGAGGTGGTGGCACCGCATCTCGTATCCGTGCCAGAGATTCTCGGGGCGCCCACCGCGGTTCGTTGCGACGGCGCACCGGCGACTTATGTTCTCGAGACCCACGGCGTCGTGTCCGTCCGATGCGGGGAGAGCGCCAAGGTCCACCGGCTCGAAGTCACCGTGGCCCTTCCGTAAGGGCAGTTGGCGCTCGCGCGCTGGGTCGGAGAGTGCGCGTCGGACCGTGCAAGGCGTGCGGGCGGCGGACCATCGCGAGGGTCCGAACCTACGTAAACCCTTGCATAAGCCCGGCGCCCCACACTGTCACACAATTGCGACGGCGAGCCCGCGGTGTTACGTTTTTCAGTGGGATTATCGATGGTCGGACCGGAAGACATTATCGAACGAGTGAGGGCGTACCAGCCCGCAGCGGACAGCGACCTGATCCGCCGTGCGTACGCCTACGCCAGCGCTGCCCACGAAGGGCAGAAGCGCAAATCCGGCGACCCCTACTTCGTGCACCCGGCGAGCGTCGCCGGCATCATCACCGACCTGCGGCTCGACACCGCCAGCGTCTGTGCCGGCCTGCTCCACGACGTGGTGGAAGACACGCTGGCCACCACCCGCGACATCGAGCGCGAGTTCGGCGGCGAGATCGCGACGCTGGTCGACGGTGTCACCAAGCTCTCGAAGATCAACTTCACCTCCAAGGAAGACCGCCAGGCGGAGAACTTCCGCAAGATGGTCGTCGCCATGGCGCGCGACATCCGCGTTCTCCTGGTGAAGCTCTGCGACCGCGTGGACAACATGCGAACCCTCGAGCACATGAAGCCCGAGGCCCAGGAGCGCATCGCCCGGGAGACCATGGAGATCTACGCGCCGCTGGCGAACCGCCTCGGCATGCAGGGGTTCAAGAGCGAGCTCGAGGATCTCTCGTTCCGCTGGCTCGAGCCCGATGGCTACGCCGAGGTCTCCGCCGGCGTCGCCAAGACCCAGCGGGAGCGCGATCGCTACATCGAAGGCGTGTGCAAGACCTTGGCGGGGCGGCTGGCCGAGCAGGGCTTCGCGGCCGACGTCACCGGTCGCGCCAAGCACCTCTACTCCATCTGGCGCAAGATGAAGGCGAGCCAGCTGAGCGTGGAGCAGATCTACGATCTCATCGCCTTCCGCGTGCTCGTCGAGAGCGTGGGCGATTGCTACGCCTCGCTCGGCGTCGTGCACTCCAAGTGGACGCCGGTGCCCGGGCGCTTCAAGGACTACATCGCGCTCCCCAAGCCCAACATGTACCAGTCGCTCCACACGACGGTCATGGGCCCGGGCCGCGAGCGCATCGAGATCCAGATTCGCACCCACGAGATGCACCGGGTGGCCGAGCGCGGCATCGCCGCCCACTGGAAGTACAAGGAGCGCAACGGCGGCGGCATCGCCGACCAGGACGCCTCACGCTTCGAGTGGCTGCGCCAGCTCATGGAATGGCAGCGGGACATGAAGGATCCCGCCGAGTTCCTCGAAGGCGTGAAGGTCGACCTCTTCCAGGACGAGGTCTACGTCTTCACCCCCAAGGGCGACGTGAAGGTGTTCCCGCGGGGCGCCACGCCGGTGGACTTCGCCTACCAGATCCACTCGCAGCTCGGAAACCAGATCACCGGCGCGCGCGTCAACGGCAAGCTCGAGCCGCTTCGCTACAAGCTCCGCAACGGCGACGTGGTCGAGGTGGTCACCTCCGGAACCCAGCAGCCCAGCAAGGACTGGCTCGAGTTCGTCGCCACCACCGGCGCCCGCGCCAAGATTCGCAACTTTCTCCGGCAAGAGCAGCGCGACAAGTCGCTCAAGCTGGGGCGCGAGCTCCTCGAGCGCGAGTTCGGCAAGGCCAGCATCTCGCTCAACAAGTTCCTCAAGAACGAGCACGAGGTGCGGAACGTGATGGAGGTGCTGCGCGTCGGGAACACCGACGAGCTCTTCATCAGCATCGGCTACGGCAAGATCGATCCGCAGGAAGTGGTGGCGGTGGTGGCGCCGCCCTCCCACGATGGCCGCGAGAGCGTGCCGCCGGACTCCATTCGCGAAGGCAAGCTCGCCGGCTTCGTGAAGAAGATCATGGGGCGGGATGACGGCGGCATCCGGCTCAACGGCATCGACGACGTCCTCGTCCGCTACGCCAAGTGCTGCAACCCGCTGCCGGGCGACGACATCCTCGGTTTCATCACCCGCGGCCGCGGCGTCACCATCCATCGGCGCGGATGCCCCAAGGCGTTCGACACCGATCCCGAGCGCCGCGTCGAGATCCAGTGGGATACCAAGGCCAAGATCAACCGCGCGGTGCAGCTACGGGTGGTCACCGCCAATCGGCCGGGCATCCTGGCGCACGTGGGGCAGACCTTCAGCGCCCAGGGCATCAACATCAGCGAAGCCAACTGCCGCGCCGGCGACGACGGCCGCGCGGTGAACATGTTCACGTTCCTCTGTCAGGACCTCACGCAGCTGAAGAGCGTCATGAAGGCGCTGCAAAAAGTGACCGGCGTCGTCCTGGTGGAGCGCGGCTAGGCGAGGCGCGCGCTTTCGGGCGATCCCTTCGCGGGGCCTGCGTCGGACGTGCTCACGTACAAAGTACGCTCCGCGCGCTCCTCCTTGGCCGCGCTCGGTCTCGCCCGAAATCGCTGCGCCTCGCAGGCGCACCGAGCCTCGAGCCGTGCGCCTCTCTAGCCCGGATTATTCATGCATCGGGAAATCTCGGGCGTACGGCGGTTCTCGACCCTGCGACGGAGCAACAGTCCGTCTCGGGTCTGCGATCCGGCGTGCGCCCATCTCTCCCGCGCCTCGTGCCATTCGCCAACCGGCCCATGAATACTCCGGGCTAGGGCGTGGCGAGGGGGACGACGATGGCCACGATGCGGCCCTTGTCGTCGTAGGCCTGGTAGACCGGGCCGCTGGTGTCGCTGGGGGTGTCGAGGAGCGCGAAGCTGAGCTTGGTCTTGGGGACCACGCCGAAAGCCCAGATGCGGGTGCCGCCGTCCGGATGGAGGACGCCCACCAGGAAATCGGGGCCCGCGTCGCGCTCGTAGGTGGCGAGAGATTTTGCGGCCTCGGGGCTGGTGAGGCAGAGGGTGCCGGCGCCGGCTTGGAAGAGGTAGGCCCGCTTGATGGTGACGATCTTGCCGGGTGCGACCTGCACGATGGCCGCGTAGACGTCGCCGTTCTCGGCGGGGTTGGTGGTGCTGGCGAGGACATCGACCGGATAGCTGCCGGCCGGGACCACCACCTCTTCGTCGTCCTCGTACTCGTGCGTGAGGCAGTCGTAGACGCCCATCTTGCCGGTGGGAACGAAGAGGTTGCCGAGGCGGGTGCGCTTGGGCGCGTCTTTCCCGGCGTCGGCCACCGAAGGACCGAGTGCGGCGTTGACCCAGCCCACAATCTGCCCGCGGCGCTCTTCGTTGGCGTCGGGATCGGTGAGCCAGCCCGTGGTGGCGGCCTTGGCGTCTCTCCCCGCGTCCACGATGGCCGCATCGGCAACGGCGGCGTCCGGGGCTTGCGCGTCGTCGGACCCGGCGGCATCCACCGCGGGCGGCGGCGCTGCGGCCTCCATGGCGGGCTGCGGCGCTGCGGCCTCTTGCACGAGCGCCGTCCCCACCGGGGCGCCCGCGTCGACCTTGCCGTCGCCGCCCTTCTTCTGAACGCTGTAGGCGATGATCCCGCCCACTGCGAGGGCGAAGACGGCGGTGAGCGCGAGCTTCTTTTGCGTGTCCGTCATGGGCGCGCGAACCCTACCATTGCCCGTTCGTCACGTCGCGGCCCGTGTGCGCCTTCATACCGAGGGCGAGCCGTAGTAGGAGGGACCCGGTGAAAGCAACGGTCATCGGTGGCGGTCTCGCCGGGTGTGAAGCGGCGTATCAACTGGCGGAGCGCGGCGTCGCCGTCACGCTCGTGGAGCAGAAGCCGGTGGCGCGCACGCCCGCACAGACGAGCGATCGCCTGTGCGAGCTGGTGTGCTCCAACAGCCTGCGCGGGGCAGCCCTGGTGAACGCGGTGGGCCTCCTCAAGGAGGAGCTCCGGCGCGCCGGCTCGCTGATCCTTTCCGCCGCCGATGTCGCCAAGGTTCCGGCCGGGGGCGCGCTGGCGGTGGATCGCGACAAGTTCTCGGGGGCGGTGGAGGCTCGCCTCGACGCCCATCCGCGCATCACCCGCGAGGCCCGGGTGGTCACCGAGATTCCCGAAGCCACCGCCGAGCATCCGGTGATCCTCGCCACCGGCCCGCTCACCGGCGACGCCCTGGCCGCCGATCTGGCGAAGGCGGTGGGGCAGGCGCACCTCGCGTACTACGACGCCATCGCGCCCATCGTGGCCGCCGACTCCATCGCCTGGGACCGCGTGTTCCGGCAGTCGCGCTGGGGCAAGGGCGGCGAGACCGAAGGCGGGGACGACGCGCCGATGGACGCCGAGGCGCTGGGCGACGAGGCCTACGTGAACTGCCCCATGGACGAGGAGCAGTACAAGGCCTTCGTGCGCGAGCTGGTGGCCTCGCAGAAGGTCGAAGCCCGAAGCTTCGAGGACGTTCGCTACTTCGAGGGGTGCCTGCCCATCGAGATCATGGCGGCGCGCGGTGAGATGACCCTGGCCTTCGGTCCCATGAAGCCGGTGGGCCTCACCGACCCCAAGACCGGGAGGCGCCCCTTCGCGGTGGTGCAGCTGCGGGCCGAGGACGAGGCCATGACCGCCTACAACCTGGTGGGTTTCCAGTCGCGTATGACCTACGGCGAGCAGAACCGTGTATTTCGCATGATTCCCGGCCTCGAGGAGTGCGAGATCCAGCGCTACGCTACGGTTCACCGGAACACGTTCGTGGACGCGCCGGTGCTCCTCGACGAGACGCTGCAGCTCAAGGCCCGGCCGCACGTGTACCTGGCGGGGCAGATCACCGGCGTCGAGGGCTACGTGGAGAGCGCGGGCTCGGGCTTCTTGTGCGGCGTTCTGCTTGCGCAGCGGATGCGCGGGGAGGCCATCACGCCGCCGCCCAAGGACACCGCCCTGGGCGG
Organism: Polyangiaceae bacterium; assembly: GCA_013141295.1. Classification (GTDB taxonomy): domain Bacteria; phylum Myxococcota_A; class Polyangia; order Polyangiales; family Polyangiaceae; genus JABFRG01. The sequence goes on along the minus strand of JABFRG010001214.1, from coordinate 3,248 downwards.
CCTCATGACCCACGTGGGCCGGCCGCAGCCCAAGTACATGCCCTCCAACATCACCTGGGCGTGCTTGCCGCCGCACGAGAACCGCCGCCTGAAGAAGCGCGATCGCTACCAGGCGCTCTCGGAGCGGGCGATCGTCTCCATCGAGCGTTGGCTCTCCACCGCGCCGCTCCTTCGTGGCCCTGCGATCGTTCAGGGCGTCGCGTAGCGATACGCGTTGCCCTCCTCGAAGAGGTACAGCGAGGCGCCGGCGTGGAGCGCGATGCCCGAGGCCAGGCCGCGGCGCAGCACGGGCAGCGGAATCACCCGCCAGCTGCGGCCGGCATCGGCGCTGAAGTGCACCGCGTTGTCGTCGAGCCAGGCGAACTGGCTCGGGTGCGCGGCGTGCGTGGTGGCGAAGCGGCCGCCTGCGAAGGGGGCCTGCGCGAGCGAGAAGGTCGCGCCGGCGTCGTGCGACGCGTAGAGCTCGGCGTTCCCGGCCGGCGTGCGAATCGACAGGTAGACCTCGCTGCCGAGGGGCCAGAAGCCATCCACTTGGGTGTAGGCTGCAGGTAGCCCGGCAACGGTCACGTCGGGGGTGCACGAGAGCGTCGCCCCGAGGGTGCAGGTGCGAATCGTTCCGAACAGGCGAGAGAACAGGATGACCCGATCGTCGCTCCCGGGATCACGCGCTGCCGCGTCGAAGGCCGAGGTCGGCGAGCCCGCTTGCCCCGAGTTGAAGAGGTAGTCGGGCCAGGTCCGGGCGTCCACGTCGGTCGCGTCGCGGAGCTCGCTGCCGGTCACCAGGAAGAGGCGCGTGTGGTTGGCGACGATGCTGCGTGGAGGCCACCCGCCGAAGGCCGCCTGCGGAGGTCGATGCTGCCCGGAGCCGAGGCTGCGGCTGCGCCATGCGGCGCCGTCGAGATCGTGGAGGGCGAAGATGGCTTCACCGGAGAGCTGCGGGTGGGAGAGGGCGAGCGGGCCCGCGCCGAAGGCCAAGGTCTCGAGGCCGTCCGCGGCAGCGAGCGATCCCGATACGGCGACGCGCCCGCCGTCGAACAGGATGGCGCGCAGATCGCCCATGGTGGCGCCGGGCTTCTTGCCGGTGCCCACCACGAACAGGCGATCCGGGCGGTCGAGATCGGCCACCGCCGACACGCTGTAGATGCTGTCGTCGAAGTCGCGCCCGAGAGATCCCAGCGAGACCCAGGCCGCGACCGGAGCGTCGACGGCCGCATCCCCGCTCGCTTGCGCTTCCTTCGCAGCATCGACCGAAGGCGACTCACCATCGGTCACGCCAGCGTCCTCGCTGGGGACGCCCTGGGTCGGGGCCGGCTCGCCGCAGGCAACGGCAGGGAGACAGGCGAGGAGAAGCAAAGCCAAGGGAGCTCGCAAGGAACGAAGCAACGCCATGCTCCCCTCGGTGCTTCGAGAAGATGTGGCGTTCAGGCGCAGATGCGAAAAGGGACGCGGGTTCATGGTGGGAGTGGTGCCGCAACCGAAGGCGATATTTGCGCGCGCCCCCACACTGGCGCGCTTTGGCGTCGCGACAGGCTTCTCGCGCGCGTCCGCTCAGGACAGGTCGAGCTGAACACGGCGGTCGAAGCAGCGAAAGCCGATGGCCTCGTATGCGCGGCACGCGGCCGGGTTGTCCTCAGTGGTGCCGAGGGTGATCTCGGACGTGCCCTGGTCGAAGAGCCGATGCGCGAGGGAGGCGGCGACGGCGCGACACAGGCCGCGGCCTCGAGCGCTCGGAGCGGTGAGAAAGTTGCCGACGTTCGAGATGCCCTCGGCGGCAGCCACCACGCCGCCGCAGGCCACGAGTTGCCCCTGCTCGACGATGCCAAAGAAGGGGCGGTCCAGCATCCACGGCGAGAAGATGGTGTCTGGATAGTGCGCCGCGAAGAACGCCGTCACCATCGGGAGATGCGCGGAGCCGAGGGGAACGCACCGGGCGTCCGGGGCGCAGCGGCCCCGCTGCGCGAGCGCGTAGTACTTCAGCTCCCGGGTGGCGGTCACGCGACGACGAATCCGCTCTCCGATGGCGTTCCCGCCGCGGGCGATCCGGCTCGCGACGGCGCCATCGACGTGAAGCTCGCCCGGTCGCGGTAGGTCGGCGATGGTGGCTTCCTCGGCCGGCGAGAGGCGCCCGATGAGCGTGCGCACCTCCATTCCGTCGAAGGCGATGCCCAGCGCCGCGCCCGCGCCGTCTGCCCCGAGACGCGCGCTGCGGTTGGTGGCGCCGGAGGCGGTGGCGGCACGGGCGTCGGCCAGGTAGACGCGAAAAACCGGGTGGGCGCGGGTGAGCTCCGCGAGCGTTGCCAGCTCGGCGGCGGTGAGCGTAGCGAACGGCTTCACGTCGTCGGTCTCCTTGTCGGGGGAATTCTACACCGCTCTGGCGTCTACTTCGCGTCGAACGGGAAGCCCGCGGCGCGAACGCGCTCGGTGGTGGTGGCAATGGCCAGCTCGCCCACGTCGAGACCCACCGCACGGCGGCCCGCTTTGGCAGCGGCGAGGAGCGTGGTGCCGGAACCGCAGAACGGGTCCACCACCAAGCCGCCCGGTCGCGAGGCAGCGCGTACGATGCGGTCGAGCAGCTTCTCGGGCTTCTGGGTGGGGTAACCGGTGCTCTCCTTGCGCAGCGGCGTGTTGGCCACCATCGCCGGGCAGTCGCTCCACACGCTGCCGAGCGCGCGTCCTTCGTCGGCGTAGTAGCGGTAGGCCTTGCCGGCGATCACGCGCTCTCGATAGTTGCGGCCGTCGGCGTCGACGTTCTTGAAGTGCATGGAGAGGCTGGTCGCCGCGAAGGGCTCCCGGAGCGCCGGATCCTTGCCGTTCCAGATGGTCTCCTCGCTCTTGCCGAAGATCAGGATGGTCTGGTGGGTGACGCCCGGGCCCTTACGCGACTTCGATCCGTTGCCGGGGACCCAGATGATCTCGCCCAGGAAACGCGCTCGTCCGAAGGCCGCAACCGCGAGCGCGTGCGCCTCGTGGATGGCCCGGTGGTCGAGGTGCAGCCACAGCGAGCCGTTCGGTGCGAGCACGTCGTAGGCCGCTCGGAGCCGCGGGCCGAGCCAGGCGAGATAGGCCTCGAGCGAAGCCCAGCGATCGTCGTACGCCTGCGGGCCCTGGGCCCGCGCGCCCTTCTTGCCCACCCGCGCCCCGAATGCGATGCCCACCGCGAAGGGGGGATCGAGGTACACGAGATCGGCGCTGCCCTCGGCCACGTGCGCGCCCACCGTGAGCGCATCGGCGTGGCGCAGGGTGATCAC
>JABFRG010000649.1 GCA_013141295.1 Polyangiaceae bacterium | reverse complement strand
GTACGGCTTCGCCTACCGGGGCTGGCGTCCGCTCCGGCGTGCGTTCAGCGCCACCGTGGCGTGCATCCTCCTGACGATCCCCGCCGCAACCCCTGGCTTCGTCAGCCGTCGGACCGGCTTCGCCAGCGCCATCAGCCTCTGCCATGCCCTGGCACACGCGGGACTTCCTGCGCCGCGCGCCCTGCAGCGACTCGCGAATCGCATCCGCCGCGGGGATTTCTAATCGCCCTTAGCTCAGGCGTTCGCCGCAGGCGCCAAAGGGCGGCGCGCAGCGTGACACTGGAATTTTGTGGTTGCGGCGGTTGAGCCACAATGTCATACCCAGCCTACCGAGTGGGACACGCTCCCACCGAACTTCACCAGGCGGGAGATTTTCATCATGGATTTCAAGGCGATTGGTCTCGGGCTCGGGTTGGCGTTGGCGGCGGCGATGGTCCCCGGTTGTGCGGCGGACGTCGGCGAAGAAGACGAAGGCGCTGCCGAGGAAGCCAACACCACCCAGGATGAGCTCAACGCCAATGCCCAGAAGGTCGTGGGCGCGTTCACCTACGAGAGCAGCAGCCGCTCGCCGAGCTTCATGGCCCTCGTCTTCAAGCAGGACGGCACCTTCTTCGCGGACGTCGACACCGGCCTCCGCTGCGTGCGCGCCCCGTGCCCCTCGATCCAGCGGGTGGCTGGCCGCTTCAGCGTGACCGCCAACTACATCTCGCTGCTCGCCGCGACCCCCGGCGGCGCCACGACCACCTACCACGGTCGCTACAAGTACTCGCTGGCCATCGGCCGCGAGACCGGCGTCCAGAAGATCACCCTCACCCGCGCCGGCCAGACCTGGAGCGGTTGGACCAACACCGTCAACAAGGTGGGCTCGTACTGCACCGCCGCCACCGACTGCGCCGGCCAGGCGATCGTGCACCCCATGTGCGTCGGCAGCTTCACTTGCACCGCGCAAAACACCTGCGGATACAAGTGCGGCGTCCCGGTCAACGACGTGTGGCCCGCCGACGCGACCAAGCTCGTGGCGCAGAGCCCGGGCGGCGGGTTCGCTCCCCCGGCCCCGGCCGGCTCCACCTGCGGCTACGGTCAGCAGAAGTACACGCTCGACGTGACCACCAAGCAGCTCACCTGGGAAGTGTGCCAGGCCACTGCAGCCGGTCAGCCGCTCCACCCCACCACCGGCTCGCGCACCGTCACCGCCACCGAGCTCGCCAAGATCACCAAGGCAGCGGACGCGGTGAAGGTCTCCACCGGCGACATCTGCGGCGCCGACAAGCCCATGCTCACCATCGCCGTCACCAGCGGCGCTGGCACCAAGACCTACACCGATAGCTTCTATTCGTGCCGAGGCGGCAGCAACACCTACGTCGACAACATCGACGGCGTGTTCGGCGCCATGCGCGACGTCGCTCTCTGATCCGCTGCGCATCTGCCACGTAGACCGAGCGCCGCTGGAGCCATCCCGCGGCGCTCGCGCTTTTTGTGGCGCATCCCGGTACCTTGGAGAATTGTACCGCCGAAACGCCAGACTGTGATGATAGGGTAACCCTCCCCGATGCGGTTCGAGATCGCTCACGAGTTCGACATCCCCCTCGATGCACTGGAGCTCGCCGTGCTCTCGCCGGAGCTCTTGGGGCGTCTGCGTCCCAAGATGGGCGCGACGGTGGAGCGAGCCGAGCAGAAGGAGCACGCCATCGAGGATGGGAAGCTCTCGCGGCTCTGGTTCTTCCAGGCCAATATCCCCATACCTAGCTTCGCCAAGCCGCACGTCACCAAGGAGATGTGCGCCTGGGACCAGCGGTCGACCTACGACCTGAAGAGCCATTCGTCGACCTGGACCATCCGTCCGAACATCAAGCCCGACTGGCAGAAGTACTTCCACGCCGAAGGCACCTACCAGCTGGTGGCCCTCGACCGCGGCCGCACCCGACGCGTGGTGAGCGGCGACGTGGAGCTGCACGTGCCGGTGGTACGCCAGGTGGCGGAGCGGATGATCGTGGCCGAAGTGAAGAAGAACTTCGAAGCCGAAGCCGAGACGCTCCGCGACATGGCGACGCTTACGTAAGTGCGCGGCCGGCGTAGGGCGGGGTTTTGACCGACCGAGGGTGAATCGCGTTACACTCCTCGTCCCCATGCTGTCTCGCTTTCGCTCGGTGGCCGTTACCGCGTTGCCCCTCGTCGTGCTCTCCCTCGCAGGGGGCGCCGCCTCCGCCTCGGAGCCCTTTCCCCAGCGGGCCGACCGGTTGCCCACGCCGGGAAAGAACGCCGCCAGCGAGGACGGCGCCGACTCCATCGTTTTGAACCCTGCCAACCTGGCCAATCAGCCCTCCTGGGAGGTGCGGTGGACGGGTGTACGTTGCACGGATACCCAGAAGGTCGGCTGCGGTCATTCGCTCGAGGCTGCCACCCCCCTGTGGTTCGGCTTCGGCAGCGGCCTGCGCCTCGACTACGTGCTCCCCACGTCGGGCTCCCTGGGCCCCGGGTTTCCGTACGACGGCCGCCAGATGGTGTGGGTCACCTGGGGCCTCGGCTACCGCTTCTCCGATCGCTTCATGGTGGGCGGCAGCGTCCAGTGGTCGTACTCCACCAGCCCCTATCTGAACTCGCTGGTCGGGCTCTCTGCCAGCTTCACCTATCGACCCATCCCGTATCTGGCGGTGGCCGGCGGCGCCCACGATCTCAACAGCCCAGCCAGTACCCTGCTGCCGCCCTACGGCCTCCCGCTCCTCGATCGCGCGTTCTTCGGATCGCTGGCGTTCCGGCCGCTGGGCACCAAGGCAGTGGAAGCCGGCGTGGAGCTCCGCTACTTCGCAGGTAGCGACGACGCGAGGCCGCGGGCCACCGTGGGCGTCGACATACCGGGCCTCGGCCGCGCGCGCGGCGACATCGAGGTGTCGCGCTTCGGCGACGACGCCCGACGGTCGTACATCGGGAGCGTCGGTCTGGAGCTCGCCCTCGGTAAGCTCACCGGCGGTGGCGGCGTGCTGGTGGGCAACGGCCTCGGCCCCAGCGACGGCTTCGGTCAGTTCGGCACCATCGCCTACTCTGGCTACGAAACGACGCCGGGCGTGCCCACCCGCGACCGCGGCGTATTCATCCGGCTGGAAGCCACCCCCGGCACCCGCAACCACGTGCGCCTCCTGCGCCAGCTCTGGAAGCTCTCGGAAGATCCGTCGGTGGCGCTGGTGAGCCTGGTGGTGCGCGCCGAGCCTGCCACGTCGTTCGCCCACGCCGAGGAGCTGGCCGATGCTCTGCGCGTGCTCCGGGCTCGCGGCAAGAAGACCATGTGCAGCTTCGAGGACGCTGGCGCCAAGGCGCTCTACGTGTGCGCGAGCGCCGACCGCATCGTCATCAACCCGGCCGGCGGCTTGCGCTACTCGGGCCTCAAGTCGCAGCACTTCTACCTGGCCAAGCTCCTGGAGAACCTGGGCATCAAGGCCGAGTTCGTGCGCATCGGCGCCCACAAGAGCGCGCCCGAGCAGTTCATGAACGAGAAGCCCAGCGAAACCGCCAAGGCCGACCAGCAAGACCTGCTGGCGCAGAACGAAGCGGTGTTCGTACGCAACCTGGCCCTCTACCGGCACCTCGACGAAGGCGCCATCCGCGCCGCCACCCGCAAGGGCCCGTTCATCGCCAGCGAGGCCATCGAGCACAAGTTCATCGACGAGACGGCCTTCGACGATCAGCTCGAGAAGGTCGCGCAGAACATGGTGGGGCGCAAGATTCCCTTCGTGAAGTACGATCCGCCACCGCAAGCGCCGAAGACCTTCGGTGCGCGGCAGAAGGTGGGCGTTCTCTACGTGGAGGGCGACATGGTCGATGGCCGCTCCTCGACCATTCCTCTGCTCGGCACCAAGCTGTGCGGCTCGTACACCATCGCCGAGGCCGCCAAGGCGCTGAAGGACGACAAGGACGTGCGGGCGGTGGTGCTGCGCGTGGAAACTCCCGGCGGCTCCTCGATGGCCGCCGACGTCATGTGGCGCGAGCTGCGCCTCCTCGCCCAGAAGAAGCCGCTCATCGTGTCGATGGGCAGCGTGGCCGCCAGCGGTGGCTACTACATCGCCACCGCGGGCAAGGAGATCTACGCGCTGCCGCTCACGGTCACCGGCTCCATCGGCATCTTCTACGGCAAGGCCGACATGAGCGGTCTGCTCAAGAAGATCGGCGTCAACGTCGAGACCAACCGCACCAACACCCGCGCCGACGCGGAGTCGTTCTTCCGCGGCTTCACCGAGGACGAGCGGGTGGAGCTCAATCGCAAGGTGGGTCAGTTCTACGACGTGTTCCTCTCGCGCGTGGCCGAGGGCCGCAAGCTCTCCAAGGCCGACGTCGACAAGGTGGGCCAGGGACGCGTGTGGATGGGCCAACAGGCCATCGAGCACAAGCTGGTCGACAAGATGGGCGGCCTCCGGCAAGCCCTCGAGACCGCGCGCATGCTGGGCAAGCTGCCCGACGACGCGCCTATCGTGGAGTATCCGGAGCGCACCACCACCCTCCTCGATCGCGCGCTCGAGCTGGCGGGCCTCCGCGCAGGCGCATCGCTGGTGACCCTGCCGGCGGCCATTCGCAGCACCGTGCACGCGGCGGCGCCGGCGTTCATCTACGACAAGGACACCGCCCAGGCACGCCTCGACTGGCTCTCGCCCGACGACACCGACGGCGAGGACCAGGAGTAGCCCTGCTCGTGCAGTCCTGGCCGCTCTGGGTTGGGTCGGCCTTGGCGGTGGCGATCGTGCTGGGCGCGCTCGGCTACTGGCTCACCCGTCGCTTCGAGATCGTGCTGCGGGTTCGCGACGACGTCGACGTGCGCATGCGCGGGCGCATCCCCTTTCGGGCGAAGATGGAGCAGACCATCGACGTACGGGTGGAGAGCGAGGTCGCCGCCCGGGTGACGCTTGGGCAGCTGGAAGTACCGCTCGATCAGGACATCGAGGTGCCGCTCGACTTCGTGCTCACCGTCCCTATCGACGCCGGGGTCTCGGTTCACGAGCCGCTCACGGTGTCGGCCAACGTGCCCATCGAGATGGTGCTCACCCAGCACGAGCTCGATCTGAGCGAGCTGACCATCCCCATCGACACCGACGTGATGGTCGACGACGTCATCGACGTCGACATGGTGATCCCGCTCGATACCCACGTAAAGACCGCCCTCGGCGTGACCGTGCCGGTGTCGGCCAGCATCCCGTTTCGTGCGAAGATTCCCATCAAGCAGAGGGTCCACGTGAAGGACTCCATTCGCCTCGCGCTGGGCGACTTTCGCATTCCGCTGCGGGCCACCATCCCGGTGGCGGCCACCTTCATGCTCGATCAGACCTTCCGGGTGCGCGCCGATGTCGAGGTGCCCATCAAGCAGCGGGTCACGGTGCCCATGCGCGAGACCATCCGCACCACCATGAGCGGCGACGTCCCGGTGCGCTGCCACCTGGACGGCACCCTGCCCGCTTCGTTCGTCGCGGATCTCCAGGCCGACGTGGTGCTCGACCAACCGCTGGCCACCCAGCTGGGCGAAATTCGTATCGGCCTCGCCGACGTCACCGTAGGGAAGGTTCGGCCTCCGTCCGGGCGCGCGTAGCCTTCGGGATCACGAAACCGACATTCTGCATTTGGTTGCATTGACAACCATGTCCACGAGCTCTAGCTTGACCCTGCATCATGCGGGATCAGTTCACCGATCAAGGCATCGTCCTCGAGCGCGCCCTCGCCTTCTGGGTGCAGCGGGTGCAAGCGCAGCTGCGAACGCACACCTACCGCATCTTCCGCGAGGCCGGGCTCTCGATGACGCCCGAGCAGTGGGCGGTGCTGGTGCGGCTCTGGGAGCGGGGCGACATGACGCAGACCGAGCTCTGCGACACCACGCTCAAGGACAAGCCCACCATCAGCCGCATCCTCGACGGCATGGAGAAACAGGGCTGGATCGCCCGGCACGCGGACCCCGACGATGCACGCACCCGCCGCGTGCGGCTCACACGGTCCGGCCGCGCCCTCGAAGCGCGGCTCATGCCCCTGGTGCAAGGCTTCGTGGCGGACTTCGAGCGCGGCATTCCGGAAGCCGACCTCGCGGTCACCCGTCGCACCTTGATGCGGCTCTTCGACAACCTTTCTTGAGGCCGGCCACGAGGCCGTCCGTTTCTTCTCTCGTCCATTTAGTTGCAATGACAACCAAAGGAGACCCATCATGTTCGTCGATCACACCCTGGAATCCGCCCCGGAAGGCTCGAAAGAGGCGCTGCGACGCACCCAGAAGGGATTCGGTTTCGTCCCGGTGGCCATGCGTCGACTGGCGGAGTCGCCGGTGCTCCTCGCAGCGTTCGACGATGGCACCCGGCACTTCGCCGCCTCGTCGCTCACGCCGCGACAACAAGAAGTCGTGATCTTGACGGTGGCCCGCCTCAACGAGTGCCACCTGTGCGTGGCCATCCATGGGCGCATGCTCGCGCGGCAGGGGCACCGAGCGCTGGTGGCGCCGCTCACCGCCGGTGAGGCCACCGGAGACCCCGCGCTGGACGCGCTGGTGCGATTCGTGGAGCAGCTGATGGCGTGTCGCGGCCAGGTGAGCGACGCCGAGCTCCAGATGTTCTTCGACGCAGGGTTCCAGCAACGGCACGCGCTCGACGTGGTGGTCGGCGTCGCCGCCTACACGCTCAGCACGTTCGCGAATCGCCTGACCCGCGCGCCGGTGGACCCGCAGCTGCAGCCGTGAGCGACGTCAGGCGCGCAGGTTGAGCGCGGCCTTCTTGCGGGTGTGCTCGATGAGCGTCGCCAGCTCGGCCGCGGTCTTCCCGCCGTAGGTCCGGGGAAAGCGCCGGGTCTCGCCGGAGTCGAGGGTGAGTACGAGCTCGCCGGCATCGGCCGCCACCGCCACCACCGCGTCCCACGCGAAGAGCTCGGTCTTGCCCTTGCCCCCCTCGAAGAACAGACCGTCGCGACGCACCGAGAGCGCCGAGTCGTCGAAGAGCGCGCGCGGAATGGTGACGAACGCGATGGTGAGGCCGTACAGCAGCGTCACCGTGCCCGCCGCTGCCAGGAAGGGCTGGAGCCCCTTGGGCACGTGAAGAAAGATGGAGAGACCGCCCACCAGCAGGACCATGGCACCGATGGTCGCGATGATGGTGCTACGCACCAAGCGCCCGGCGATGCCCGGCGTGTCCGCACGAAGAAACTCCAAGGTCTCGGGGTCGGCCATGCGTATCGGTCTACTCCTTGGGCTGTCCGCGTCGAAGCGTCAAGATGGCAACGGTCGGTACGGTGCCCAAACGTACCGGAGGCCCGGTGGTCCCGAGACCTGGATGCACGTACAGGGTGCTGCGTCCGTGCCGATAAAAGCCCACGTGGAACGCGTGAGCCAGATGCGAGAACGACACCCGGCGACCGAGGAACGGCAAGGCCACCTGGCCCGCGTGGGTGTGCCCGGAGAGGACCAGGTCCACGTCACGGGCGGCGGCCTCGGGGAAGGTTCGAGGATCGTGGGCGAGGAGCACGGTGGTGGCGCCCGAGGGTCGCTCCGCCAGCGCTTTTTCCATGTCCGCGCGCCGGGTCCACACGTCGTCGATGGCCGCCAAATAGATGTGCGCATCGCCGCGACGCATGGTCTCGCCGACGTTGCGCATGACCCGCACGCCGCGCTCCCCCAGGAGCGACATGAGCGGCTCACCCTCTCCGAAGTAGTCGTGGTTGCCCATCGACACCACGGCGCCGTCCTTGGCCCGCAGCCCTCCCAACGCGTCGGCGATGTCCTGGTGGAAGTCGACGCCGTTGGTCACCATGTCGCCGGTCACCACCGCCAGATCCGGCGCTTCGCGGTTGGCGGCTGCGACCCAGCGCTGGGCCCGCGCCTTGGGCGTCATGGCGCCGATGTGCAGGTCCGAGAGGTGGGCGATGCGGTACCCGTCGAACGCCTGCGGGAGGTTCTCCAGGAACACGTCGAGGCGTGACACCCGGTAGAGGCGCCGGCGGACCATGACCCCGTAGAATCCGACGCCGAGACCCGCCACGTAGAGCGCCGCATAGGCCCGCAGCGGCACCGCGAGCGGCTCGCCCCGCGCGAGGTCGAGGATCGGCGAGCCGATGGAGACGAGCACGAACGGCACCAGCAGGAACACGCACGCGCACCAGTGCACGTAGTACGGCGCGTCGACCCCCTCGGTGATCCACCGGCTGCGATGCGCGTCGTAGAGCCCTCCCCGGATGCGGCCCGGCGCGAGGCCGATACCCGCCAGCACGGCGAGCGCGGTGGCCGCGTAGGCAAGCGGAGCCGAGACCCGGGAGGACATGATGCCGAAGAACGCGAAGGCGAACGGCACGTGCAAGCCGGCGGTGACCATCAAGAGAAAGCGGAAGAACTTCGACATCCGGCGCGACGCAGCTACCAGCCGAGCTTGCTCGTGACGAGCGGCGCCAGGGTATCGGCCATGCGCTGATGGAGCGCGGCGTTGGGGTGGTAGTCGCAGGCGGTCTTGTCGCTCGCCTCCGCTTCCGGCAGCTCGTACAGGTACACGCGCCCGTCACCCGCCGCAGCGCGGGCGGCAACCGTAGCAGCGGCGGCATTGCGGATGTTCGAGCGCATGTTGCGCCCCACCGGAAACGCATCGCTCACGCCCGGAGAGACCAGACACCACACGTGCGCCGCCGGATACGTGCTCCGGATGTCGGCGACGAAGGCCTTGTACGCAGCCTCGAAGTCGGCGTAGCTCGCGGGCCCGTTGTCCACCGGGACGCCGATGGTGAAGTCGTTGGCGCCGACCATGAGGAACACGGCGTCGGGCGCAGTGCCGGCGGGAGACGACCAGGTGCTCGCCGGATCGTCGGCGAGCGCACGGTGATAGAGCGTCGGCAGCAGCAGTGTGTCCGGCCGGTAGAGGTTCTGCGTGAGGCCTTTGCCCGAGTAGTTCACCGCCACCACGTCGGCGCCGAAGCG
>JABFRG010000893.1 GCA_013141295.1 Polyangiaceae bacterium | reverse complement strand
CGGTGAAGGCGCGCGTGATGCCCAGGAGAACGAGTGCAGCATACACGGGCCCCATCCCCAGATCGGGCCTTCGCGCCACCAGCACGAACCCCCCCCGATGAGCACCAGCGCGGCGTGGCACACGGCAATGATGGTCCGGCGGTTGAAGCGATCGGCCACCACGCCCCCGACCAGCGCCATCACGAGCAGCGGCGCGAACTGCGCGAAGCCCACCAGGCCTGCCGCGAGCGGGTCGTGGGTGCGGTCGAAGACCAGCCACTGCACCGCCATGCTCTGGACGTTCCACCCCGTGACCGCGAAGAATCGGCCTATCTGGTAGCGCACGAAGGCCGGGTGCGCGGCGGCGAAACGAAAGGCGGAGGAGGGCGCGACCAAGGCCCGGGCACCATAGCAAGGTCGCGGCGGCGCGGCGCGGCATCTTGCAACCCGAGCCGCTTCGCCGTAAGGCACGGCCATGCCCCTCGAGCCTGCCTTCGTCACCGATTTCTTCTACGGCGAGGGCGGCTTGCTGCTCGACGAGATCCTCCTGGTGGACAAGGAGACCGGCACCGTTCGCGCGCGCATGCCCACGCACGACGATCTGCCCATCACCCGCGAGCAGAAGGTCCACCCGGTGCGCCACCCGCGCCATGTGTCGGGCGGGCTCATGGTGCACATGACCGGGGTCATGGGCTTCGTGCACGCCTACTACGTGCTGGGGCTGCGCCACGCCGAGGGCTGGGTCGGCTACGGCGGCAAGATCCACAGCGCGCGCTTCAAGGCCATCGCCCGGTCCGGTGAGCCGATGGAGCTCGAGTGCACGCCCAAGCAAGTGCGTCGCCTGGGCGCGGGCATCTTCGCCCGCTACACCTTCCACTTCTACCAGGGCGGCGTCGAGGTCTACGAAGGCGATCAGACGGCCATGTGGCTGCGGCCGGAGGCCATCGAAGAAGGCGCCACCATCCTCGGCGTCGACGTGAGCGCTCCGCAAACCAAGTAGCGCTACGCGATATCCACCACGCGGGCGCCCTTGCACAGGGCGTGCGACGCGAGCACGTCGGCCATCTTCGCGCGCAGGGTCGCGCGGGAAGGCCCGTAGAAATAGAGCGCGGTCTCTTCCGGTCCCTGCCAGTGGCAACGCATTCCGCCGTCGTCGCCGAGCGCCGTATCGAGGCGCTCGATGAGCTCGTTCACGTCGGACGTCTCGTACACCTCCTTCGGAAGGCCAACGCCATCGAGGTACACCCCCACGCCTTCTTCCTTGCCGAAGGGCAACGCGACCTCGCGGTCGCCATCCTGGTACTCGAGCCGCGAGCCCGCCGGCGCGCCCAGCTCCTCCAGGAGCCCCACCAGGAAGGGAATGCCCTCTTCCAGGTCCTCGAGCTCGATGTCGACGCCGCAGAACTCGATCTCGTGGTTCTCGGTGAGGCCGCAACCGCCACCGGTGACCGTTCCGAGCTCTTGCGCTTCCAGAGCCTCGAGGAGCGGGTCCTCGAAGGACTCCCCGCGATCGATGGGCTGCATGCGAATATTGATGTGGGCGAACACGAAGGTCGACATTGCGCTCTTTCTAGAGGTCGATCTGGTAGCCGACCTCGATGACCTGCTCCGGGGGAATGGAGAAGTACGCGGTGGCGCTGCGGGAGTTGCGGGAGAGGAAGGCGAAGATGCCCTCGGACACCGGGCCCATGCGGCCCCGCTCGGTGGCGAGGAAGGTCTCCCGCCCGAGGAAATACGTGACCTTCTTCGAGGCTGGCGCCTTGCCGCGGAACGGCGAGGCGTCCTCGTCCGCGGTGGCCCGCGCCAGGAGCTCCGGTACGTCCGGCGTGTCCATGAAGCCATAGCGGGCGATGACCCGCTCGAAGCCCTTGCCCAGGTCCTGGGTGGTCACGCGCGCCTCCGGGTCGACGTGCGGCACGTGGTCGAAGGCAATCGTCACCAGGAACACTCGCTCGTGCAGCACGCCCAATCGCTCGGTGTGGTGCGCGAGGACCGGCGGCACGCCGCTCGACTGCGAGCACATGTACACGCCCACCCCGGGCAGGCGCACGCTCACGTGCTCGTCGAGCGACTCGATGAAGGCATCGAGCGGCGGAGAGCTTCGCTGGATGTACTCGGTGAGGTAGCGGCGCCCGGTGCGCCACACCAGCATCACCACCAGGAAGACGATGGCCACGCAGATGGGCACGTAGCCGCCCTGGAAGAATTTGAGCGCGTTGGCCGCGAAGAACGGCAGATCGAAGGCCAGGAAGAAGACCAGGAGCGGCAGCGCCTTCCAGAGCGGCCACTTCCAGGTCTTGCGCACCACCACGAAGTAGATGATCGAAGTGATGCCCATGGTGCCGGTGACGGCGATGCCGTAGGCCGCCGCCAGCCGCTCCGACTTCTGGAACGCGAGCACCAGCGCGATGCAGGCCACACCGAGGAGCCAGTTGATCTCCGGGACGTAGATCTGCCCCTCGGCCTCGTGCGACGTGTGCTTCACGGTGACGCGCGGGAAGAAGCCCAGCTGGATGGCCTGGTGGGTGAGCGAGAACGCGCCGCTGATGAGGGCTTGCGACGCGATGACCGTCGCCATGGTGGCGAGCACGCACAGCACCGCCGCCGGCGCGCCGCTCGGCACCATGGAATAGAACGGGCGTTCGATGGTCTCCGGGTGCGCGATGAGGTGCGCGCCCTGGCCGAAGTAGTTGAGCACCAGGGCCGGCATGCCGAAGAAGATCCATCCCATGCGGATGGCCCGGATGCCGAAGTGCCCCATGTCGGCGTACAGGGCTTCGCCGCCGGTCACCGAGAGCACCACCGAGCCGAGCACCAGGAACGCGTGGTAGCGATGCGTCACGAACAGGTGAATGGCGTAGGCCGGGTTGAGCGCCTTGAGCACCGCGGGGTTCTGCGCGATGTGATACGCGCCGAGGGCGCCGATGACGAAGAACCAGAGCACCATGATGGGCCCGAAGAACCGCCCGATGCCCGCCGTGCCCTGACGCTGCACCGCGAAGAGCCCCACCAGGATGACGCAGGTGATGGGCACCACGTAGCTCTTCAAGGAGGAGGTCGCCTCCTCGAGGCCCTCCACCGCGCTGAGCACCGAGATGGCCGGGGTGATCATGCCGTCGCCGTAGAGCAGCGCGGCCCCCACCAGCACGAGCAGCGCGATCCACCCGACGCCGCCGCCCCGGGACTTCTGCAGCGACTCCGGCACCAGCGCCAGGAGCGCCAGGATGCCGCCTTCGCCTCGGTTGTCGGCGCGCATGACGAAGGTGAGGTACTTGACCGTCACCACCAGCGTGATGGACCAGAAGATGAGCGAGAGCAGCCCCAGGATGTTCTCGGCCTGGGTGCCGTCGAGGCCGTGCGGAGACGCGATGCATTCCTTGAGCGCGTAGAGAGGGCTCGTCCCGATGTCACCGAAGACGATGCCGATGGCTCCCACGACGAGGGCTCCGAGCTTGGCCTTGTGACCGTGCGGCTGCGACATGGCCGAGAGGTATCACAGGACCTTTCCGCGAGGGCGACGTCACTGCGCGAAGCGGAGGCGGTAGGGCTTCGAGAAGCTCGGCGGCGGCAGGTCGTCGTGGAGCGCCACCGGGAGGTCGCCCCCCGGATGGAAGACGCGAACCAGGTAGCGGCCGGCGGTGGGCGTCGCCGCGCCGAGCACCACGGCAGAGGTCGGAGCGCCCGCGTGCTCCTCGGCGACGAGGTTGCCCGAAGGGTCGAAGAGCGCGACCGCGAGCGCCACGTGGGGCACCTCGTCGAGGGTGACGCGCACCTCGCCGGCCGCGAGATCCACGGCGTAGTAGTCGTCGAAGGCGGCCGCCGGGGCGGTGGGCGCGAGGGCAGCGGCGAAGAAGTATCCGAACACCGGCGCCTGCAGCGGGACCACCGGCGCGCTCGCGGGCGTGTCGTTGGGCTCGTACGCGTCGGGCACCACCACGAACGAAGCGCGCACCCGGTACCGCAAGGCGGTGGTCGCCGACACCTCGACATCGTAGCGAGCCCCCGATCGAACGGCGAAGGTGAGCATCTGCGGCTCCCCCGGCGTGCGCGTGGCGGAAACCGCCAAGCCTACCGTCTCGCCGTCCACCGCGCGTACCCGGAGCGCCGGCACGCCCTGGCTCTCCACCCGCACCTGCACGTAGCCCTCGCGGGGCGCGACGAACGCATAGGAACCGGGCTCCGTCGAGAGGGCGCACCCGGAGGCTCCCCCCTCGAGGAATGCGCTGGCCAGCGTTGCCGCCGCCGCGACGCGACAGGGCGCATCGATGGAAGGCGACGCGAAGGCCACCTCCGGAGGGGCCGGGCTCGCTTCCGTAGGCGCACCGTCACCGGGGGCAGCCGCGCACCCCGCGTTCCCGAGGATCACGCTCAGCAGCGCGGTGAAGACCCACCACGCCGCACGCGCCACCGAGAGAAGCACCCGACCGACCCCACGCAACACCTCGGAACCCATTGCTCGCCACCTTTCGGGGAGCCGGGAAAAGCCGGCTCGCCCCCGCCCTGTCGGCCGAAGATCCCGGGAGTTGCGTGGACTTCGACCGATTCGGTCGCGGGAAAATGGCGGGATCCTGACGCGTTCCTGACAGAGCGGTTGCTACCAAGAAATGATGAGCGCTCGCGCGGTTACCCGAGGTCCCCACGCCATCCACTGGCTCGTGAGCATCCCGTTCTTCGGGGTGCACGTGGCCGCCCTGGCGGCGCTCTTCTGGGTGGGCTTCTCCTGGCAGGGCCTGGCCTGGGCCATCGGCCTCTACGTCCTCCGCATGTTCGCCGTCACCGGCGGCTACCACCGCTACTTCTCGCACCGCACCTACAAGACCAGCCGCGTGTTCCAGTTCCTCCTGGGCGTCCTCTGCGTCACGAGCATGCAGAAGGGCGTCATGTGGTGGGCCGCCCACCACCGGCACCACCACAAGCACTCCGACACCCCGGAAGACGTGCACTCCATGAAGCTCGAGGGCTTCATCTGGTCTCACGTGGGCTGGATTCTCTCGTACAAGCACGAGGGCACCGACACCTCCAAGGTGCAGGACCTCATGAAGTTTCCGGAGCTCCGCTTGCTCGAGCGCTTCCACCTGATCCCGGGTATCGCCCTCGCTGTGGCGCTGTTCTTCATCGACGGCAACCGCGGTCTCTTCTGGGGCTTCTTCGTCTCCACCGTGCTGCTCTGGCACGGCACCTTCACCATCAACTCGCTCTCGCACTGGCTCGGCCGTCGCCGCTTCGCAACGTCGGACGAGAGCAAGAACAGCTGGCTCCTCGCCATCGTCACCCTCGGTGAGGGCTGGCACAACAACCACCACTACTACCAGCGCGCCACCAACCAGGGCTTCTACTGGTGGGAGTACGACGTCACGTTCTACATCCTGAAGGTGCTGAGCTGGGTAGGCCTGGTCTGGGACCTGACGCCGCCGCCGGAGCACGTGCTCGCGCGGGGTCGGGCCGCGGCCGACAGCGACAGCGGCCATGCGCTCGAGGGCAAAAAGGCCCTGGGACTGGTGCTTACGCGCCTCTGAAGGGTCACGCCGCAGCTGTTGCGCGGCGACACACGACGCAGCGACACACGCACTTCCATCGCCGTCGCGGAACCGCTCAGGATTTTTCGAGCGCCCGCGACGGCGTTTTGCGTGATTGGGCGCAACCGCGCAAAAAGACGCAGATCTGCGCCCGGCCGCAGGCCCGGATTCGCAGTCTCTGCGAACCGCCGTACGCGGCCAAGCGCACGAGAATTTTCAGAAAAACAACGGTAGGCCATTGGTCGACATCCCAGTTTCCGAGTAGAAGGTCGGCAGCTGGTGAAACCCATGGAAGAAGCAGTCCAAAAGGATGATCCCAAACGCGCAGCCCAGCGGCTGCTCGACAACACCCGCGCCTTCGCGAAAGAGAACCGGACGAAGAGCTGGATCCTGCTCTTCATCACGCTGTTCGTGTACGGCGCCTTCACCTACGGCGCGGTGACGAGCCCCTGGATGGTCGCGCGATTCGCCTGCGCCATCGCGGCCGGCCTCACGGTCGTTCGCCTCTTCATTTTCTATCACGACTTCCAGCACCTCGCGCTGTTCCGCAAGTCGCTGGTGGCCAAGGCCATTCTCAACACCTACGGCGTGCTGGTGATGACGCCGCCCCAGGCCTGGCGCGACTCGCACAACTACCACCACGCCAACACCGCGAAGATCGTCGGCTCCCACGTGGGCTCGTACGCGATGGTCACCGTCGGCATGTGGGAGAAGATGTCGAGCAAAGAGCGGTTCATGTACAAGGCGATCCGCCACCCGCTCACCATCCTGCTCGGGTACTTCACCATCTTCATGCTCGGCATGTGTGTCTCGCCGCTCATGCGCTCGCCCAAGAAGAACTGGGACTCGGCGGTGGCCCTGGTCCTCAACTGGAGCCTCACCGGGCTGCTCATCTGGAAGTTCGGCTTCGCGGTCTTCTTCTTCGGGATGTTCCTCCCGCTGGCGACCGCCACGGCGTCCGGCGCGTATCTCTTCTACGCCCAGCACAACTTCCCCGAGATCCAGGTGCAGCCGCGCCACGAGTGGAGCTTCACCAAGGCCGCCCTCGAGTCTTCGAGCTACATGAAGATGGGCGCCATCATGAACTGGTTCACCGGCAACATCGGGTACCACCACGTGCACCACCTGAACCCGATGATCCCCTTCTACCGTCTGCCCGACGCGATGGAGACGATCCCCGAGCTGCAGCACCCACCGACCACGTCGCTCTCGCCCTCCGATATCCTCTCGTGCTTCCGCTTGAAGCTCTGGGACCCGGATACCGGCAAGATGGTGGGCTACCCGGAGAGCAAGGCGAGCGACTCGGCCATCGCGGCCTGAGCCATTCCCTCAGTCATCCTTGAAGCGGCGACCGGCCTTCGTCTGGCCTCGCCGCTTTTTTTCGTCCACGCGGCGCACCTTCGAAGAGAAGCTCGGCTTGGTGGCCTTGCGCTTCTTCGGTTCCAAGAGCGCCGAGGCCAAGAGCTCGCCCAGCTTGGTGCGCGCATCCTCCAGGTTCTTCCGCTGATCGCGGGTCTTCTGGCTGGTGAGGAGGATACGCCCCTCGCCGTCGAGGCGCGTGCGGGCCAGCACGCGCAGGCGAACGCGGACGCGCTCGGGGAGTGAAGCGCTGCTCTCGAAATCGAAGCGCAGCTCCACCTTCGAGGAGACCTTGTTCACGTTCTGGCCGCCGGGGCCGGAGGCGCGCACGGCGACCCACACCAGCTCGCCTTCCGGAACCCGCAGCGGCCCCACTTCGAGATCGTCGCTCATGACCGTGGTACGCGGGTGACTACCACTGACCGACTGCGCCGAGGCCGGCGCCACCGGGCATCGCCATGGGGGCGATCTGGTAGGTGGGGACGAAGGCGGCGCGACGCTTGGCGGCGTTGCCCTGACGCGTGACGTTGCCGTCGCTGTCGTCCTTCAGGTCTGCGGTGAGCGCGGCGGCCAGCGAGGCGCCCGCGAGACCGGCGATGCCGGTGAAGATGAACCCACGTCGCACTTCGCCGTCGGCCACCAGGTACAGCGGGAACACCAGAGAGCCGGCGACGGTGCCGAGACCGTAGCCCGCCCACATCCATTTCTGCGTGGCGAGCGAGGGCGTCCACACGGCGGCCAGCGCTCCCGCGCCGACGGTGCCGAGCGTGTAGCCGACCACACCACCGACCGCGAGGGCGTCGCCGGCCGGCTTGAGATCGCCTTCGAAGCGCGGGCTCGAGCTGACGCCCGCGCCGATCTGCACGCCGCTGAGGGCGCCCCAGCCAGCGCCGCTGGCGATGAAGGCCGCGCTCCGCGGGTCGGGCCTGAGCCACTCGCCGAAGGCCCAACCGCCCACCGCGCCGCCGGTGGTGGTGAGGAACGTGAGCGTGCTCCGGGCGCGGAAGCTCCAGCCGCCCTCCGAGGACGCGAGCTGCCACTGGGCCAGGTTGATGCCGACGCCGAAGCCGAAGCCGAGCGCGGTGCCGAGCGCAGTGCTGGCAGGCACGCCGCGATGAAGGGTGGTGTTGGCGTCCCACAGGTACACGCCCACCGCACCGGCAGCGCCCAGGAGCGTCGGCGTGATGAGCGCGAGCCCTGGGTCGGTGATCTTGAAGAGGCCGTCGATCCAGGCGCCCATCCCCACGCCGTAGCCCACGCCGGCCACGTACAGGAACGGCATCTCGCCGGCGGTGCGGTTCGAGCTCGGCGTCGCCGGCTGCTGCTGCGGGTACTGCGGTTGCTGCGGGTACTGCTGCTGCTGCGGATACTGCTGCTGCTGCGGGTACTGCTGCTGCTGCGGGTACTGTTGCTGCTGCGGGTACTGTTGCTGCTGCGGGTACTGCGGCTGCTGCGGGTATTGCGGCTGCTGCGGGTACTGCGGCTGCGGTTGCTGCTGCGGGTATTGCGGCTGCGGTTGCTGCTGCGGGTACTGCGCGTGTGCGTGCGAAATCCAGAGACCGGAAGCCAAGATCGGAAGCGTGCGTAGGAGCGTACGGCCAAGAAGATGCATGAGTGAACTATACGCGCAGTGCCTTGCCCGGCCAACGGCCGCCATGGTGGAGCTTCGCGTTTTTGGCCCGCCCCTGGCGGAGGCAAGACCGGCGCGTCTTGAGTCTCGAGGTACCGGCGGGCAGCGACCTACTTCCCCTCGAGCTTTGCGCAGCCGCTCGCGACGTGGACTTCCTTCATCGTGGCGGCAATCGTCAGGCGGTCGACCACTGTGCGGCCGGTGTCGTCGAGGATGTGAATTTCGTCGCCGTCCGTCGCCGGAAACTCTTCGAACGTCGACGTGTTGAGCGACGTCATCAGGTCGGAGCCCGCCCTCTTGAACTCCAGACGCACCGGCTTATTGCATGCGTTGTACAAACGAACACGTTCTCGCTTCGGAGGGGCCGGCCTGGTCGTCGAGCCCGCGGCCGCAGCGGGCTCCGTGGTCGGGCGCCGCGCCGCCGTCGCC
>JABFRG010000939.1 GCA_013141295.1 Polyangiaceae bacterium | reverse complement strand
AAGGAGCTCTTCGCGCGCGCCCTCCACGACCAGGGGCCACGGGCCGGCGCGCCCTTCGTGGCGCCCAACTGCGGCGCGGTGCCGGACGCGCTCTTCGAAGCCGAGCTCTTCGGCCATGCGAAGGGAAGCTTCACCGGCGCGGAACGGGCGCGGCCCGGCCTCCTGGCACGGGCCGAGGGAGGGACGCTGTTCTTCGACGAGATCGGCGAGCTGCCGCTCGCCCGCCAGGTGTCGCTGCTGCGCGTCCTGGAGACGCGAACGTACAGGCCGGTGGGCAGCGACGACGAACGCACCTTCGACGCACGGATCGTGGCGGCGACGCACCGGGATCTCGGACGCGAGGTCGAGAAGGGGACGTTCCGCGCCGATCTCCTCTTTCGCCTCAACGTGGTCGAGGTGCGCATTCCCAGCTTGCGTGAGCGACGGAGCGACGTGCCGCTCCTGGTGCGCGCCTTCGAGGAGAAGCTCGGCCGCTCTCTCTCGCTCTCCGCCGAAGCGCGGGCCGCCATCGCCAGCTACGATTTTCCCGGGAACGTACGCGAGCTGTTGCACCTGCTCGAGCGTCTCTCGATTCTCCGGACCCGCGTCGAATGGAGTCACCTTCCTCGAGAGCTCCGTCGGCATGCGCCGGCGCCCTTGGCTCGAGATCGCATCCCCGCCTCGGGCGATCGCGCGTCGCCGCTTTCTCCGGTGGTGGACGAACCTGCGCCGGCGCCGCTCGGAGCCGTCACTGGCGAGCACCGGGAAGTGGAGCGAGCGCTCGCTGCCAGTGGGGGTAACATCACCCACGCGGCCGAGTCTCTGGGCCTCACCAGGCACGGCCTCAAGAAACGCATGGTGCGCCTGGGTCTCCGGCCCGCCAAGAAAGACCCGTCATGAAGCGCTTCTTCTTCTCTTTCGCTCTTCTCACCGGGTGCAGCAGCGCTGCGAGCCCGGTCGCCCCCGGCAGCGATGCCGGACCCGTCGATGCGCAACCCCTCGGGTGCTACGGCCGTGCAGACTCGCTGGTCGGGGTGGCGCTCGAACGCGTGGCGGGCGACAACCCGGTGGACCCGCTCGGGTACCCATCGTTCGCCGTGGACGAGTGCGCGGTCCTGTACGTTCGTGCGGGCGGCGATCTCGTGCGACAGCCGCTCGATCGGGACGGCGCGCCAGAGGTGGTGGCGCCGGCCGCGGAGAAGCCTCACAGGCCCAGCGCGAGCGGAGGCCTGGTGGCCTTCGAGGTCGAGGGCGCCAATGGCAGCGAGGTACGGGTGTGGGATCGCAAGACCGGCACGCGCTCCACGCTCGCCGGCGTCTTTCATCACGCGGGCGAGGCGCGCGTCACCGGCGACGGCGTGGTCTTCACCGGCTGGCTCGCGGCGCCAGCCGACGCCGACACCGACGTGTTCCAGTGGAAGCGCGACACCGGCGCCATCTCGATGGTGTTCGGCGGCCCCGGGCAGCAGCGCTTTCCCGACGGCGCGGCGGGCTTCTTCACGGGCACCGATTTTTCCGAGGACCCCACCGGTGCGTTCTCGCTGGAGACGTTTCGCGCCAGCGACGTGCTGGTCTACGACGGCGCTTCGGGGCAGGTGATTCGCCGGCAAGCGCCGGGCAAGCAAGCCTTCCCCACGCTCGATGCGGCGCACCGCCTCGTGTACCTCGACTGGGAGTTCGTGCACCCGGAGCCCAAGCTCAGCGCGTACAAAATTCGCGCGGGCTCCTTCGACGGCGCGCCCCAGGACGACGTCGTGGTGGCCGCCATCGCGCTCACCCAGCCCTACGTGCGCCCGGTGCTGGACGACGGCCGCCTCTTCTACGCCGATGGCAACGCGCTCTATCTCCGGACGCTGGGGTCCGGGGCCGACGCCAAGCAGCTCGCGACCGGAACGTTCTTCGGCTCGGTGGTCCTCGGCGAGCGCCTGGTGGTGGCGCGCACCGCGACCGGCAACGGTCTCGAGCTCGCAGTGGTTCCCGGCCGCTGACCGCGTTTGTCACCCCGAGACGAGCGAAACCGGGTAGCCTCTCCGGTCACGATGAATGACGTTTTTCTCCGCGCGTGCCGTCGCGAAAAGGTCGAGTACACCCCCGTTTGGATGATGCGCCAGGCCGGCCGCTACATGGCCGAGTACCGCGCGCTCCGGGAGAAGCACACGCTGCTCGAGCTGTGCAAGACGCCGGAGCTCGCCACGCAGGTCACCCTGCAGCCGATGCGCCTGGGGATGGACGCGGCGATTCTCTTCGCCGACATCCTGCTGCCGCTCGAGCCCATGGGCGCGCCGTTCTCCTTCGAAAAGGGCGAGGGCCCGGTGGTGCACGAACCGGTGCGCACCCGCGAGCAGGTGGAAAAGCTCCGCGTCATCGATCCCGAAGAGGGCCTCGGGTACGTGCTGGCGGCCATCCGTATGCTCAAGAAGGAGCTCAAGGTGCCGCTCATCGGCTTCGCCGGCGCGCCCTTCACCCTGGCGAGCTATCTCATCGAAGGGGGCAAGAGCGCCCACTACGAGAAGATGAAGAAGATCATGTACGGCGAGACCGACACCTGGAACCTGCTCATGCAGAAGTTCTCGGAGGTGGTGCGCAAGTACCTGCGCGCGCAGGTGGAGGCCGGCGCCGACGCGGTGCAGCTCTTCGACTCCTGGGTGGGTCAGCTCTCGCCGGCCGACTACGCCGAGTACGTGCAGCCGCACGTGGCCTACATCCTCAAGGACCTGGAGAAGACCGGCGTGCCGGTGCCGAAGTGGAGCACCGGCACCGCCACGCTCCTCGAGCTCCAGCGCGACGCCGGCGGCACCGTCATCGGCCTCGACTGGCGCACGCCGCTCGCCAACGGGTGGAAGCGCGTGGGCTACGATCGCGGCGTGCAAGGCAACATGGACCCCACGGTGCTCTTCGCGCCGGTGGAAGTGGCGAAGAAGCACGCGCTGCGGGTGCTCGACGCCGCCGAGAACCGCCCCGGGCACATCTTCAACCTGGGCCACGGCATCCTGCCGGGCACGCCGGTCGACACCGTGAAAGCGGTGGTCGATACCGTTCACGAAGCGAGCGCTCGGCGCTGAGCCGCATCCAACCCTCCATGACCACCGGCTGCCTCCTCATCTCCCACGGCACCGTGGACGATCTCGCCGATCTCCCGGCCTTCCTCCGGAACATCCGTCGCGGCCACGAGGCCCCGCCGGAGCTGGTCGCCGAGGTGACCCGTCGCTACGAGGCCATCGGCGGTCGCTCCCCGCTCAACGCCATCTCCACCACGCTCGCCGAGCGGGTAGGGGCGGCGCTGGGCGTCCCCACCCGGTATGCCGGGCGGCTCTGGAAACCCGACGCGAGAGAGGTGGTGCGCGAGATGGTGGCGGCCGGCGTCGACCACCTGGTGGTGGTGCCGCTGGCCCAGTTCTCCGCCAAGATCTACGTCGAGCACGTGCAGAATGCATGCAAAGACCTCCCCGGTCTCACCATCGTGGGGGCCGAGAACTGGGGCCTCACCGAGGGGATCCTGGGGGCCTTCGGTCGCGCCATCGAGGCCGCGCGGGTGGCGGCGGGCGATCCCTACGTGCTCATGACCGCCCACAGCCTCCCGAAGTTCATCGTCGACCAGGGCGATCCCTACGAGAAGGAAGTGCGGGCCGCAGCGGCAGCCCTGGCCGAGAAGCTGGCGCTCCCGCGCTGGGGCGTCTCGTTCCAGAGCCAGGGCATGAGCACCGGACCCGGCGGACGGCCGGTGGCGTGGCTCGGTCCCGATCTGCGCGCGGCGCTGAAAGAATTGCGCGAAGCGGGCGAGCGCGCGGTAGTGCTCGCGCCCATCGGCTTCCTCGCGGACCACGTGGAGATTCTCTACGATCTCGATCTCGAGGCCCAGGGCTGGTCCAAAGACCTGGGTATTTCGCTGTCGCGCATCGCATCGCTCAACGCGTCGGACGACATGGTCGACGCCATCGCTCGTGTCGCGCGCCCTCTTCTGGCAAGATGATCGGGTGAAGATCGTCATCGTCGGCGGCGGAATTACCGGGCTCTCGGCTGCGCACTTCTTGCGGAAGCGGGGGCTCGAAGCCACCGTTCTCGAGGGCTCCGGGCGCCTCGGCGGGAACATCCGCACCGAGCGCGCCGAAGGCTTCGTCATGGACGCCGGGCCCGACTCGTGGGTCTCGCAGAAACCGCAGGCCACGGCGCTGGCGCGGGAGATCGGCCTGGGCGATCGTCTCATCGGTACGCTGCCTTCGGCCAAGCGGGTCTACGTGGTGAAGGACGGCGCGCTGGTACCCATGCCCGACGGCTTGGTGCTCGGCGTACCCACGCGCTTCTCGTCCATGGCCACCACGTCGCTCTTCTCCCTCGGCGGCAAGCTCCGCATGGGGCTCGAGTACTTCGTGCCCCGTCGGAAGGAAGACGGCGACGAGTCGGTGGGAGCCTTCCTGCGAAGGCGTCTCGGTCACGAGTGCACCGACGTCATCGCCGGCCCGCTCCTCGGCGGCATCTTCTCCGGTGACGTGGACGAGCTCTCGCTCAAGGCGACGTTCCCGCAGCTCATCGAGGCGGAGCAGAAGCACGGATCGCTCATCCGCTCGATGCTGGCCCGTAAGCGCGCGGCGGCCGCAGCTCCGAGCTCTGGCTCGGGCAACACCAGCACCTTCACGTCGCTCGTCGGCGGGCTCGGGGAGCTCGTCGATGCGCTGGCGAAGACCCTGCCCGACGTGCGCTTGGGCGAGCTCGTGACCTCGGTGGAGCGCGAGGGCGGCAGGTACCGACTGCACACCGAGAAGGGCTCGCTGGAGGCCGACCACGTGCTCTTCGCCGGGCGCACGCAGACCCCGGGGAAGCTCCTGGCGCCGCTCGATGCGGAGGCCGGCGAACGGCTCGGCGCGGTCCGCTATTCGTCGGCAGCGACGGCGTTCTTCGCCTGCAATCCGTCGGCCTTCCCGCGGCCGCTCGATGGCTCGGGCTTCATCATCCCGCGCACCGCCGGGCGCCGGATTCGCGCCGGCACCTGGGTCTCTTCGAAGTGGGAGGGCCGCGCGCCGGAAGGAAAGCTGCTGGTGCGCGTGTTCTTCAGCGGCCGGGAGGCGGAAGATGCGAGCGACGCCGAGCTCGCCACCATCGCGCAAGAGGAGCTCACCAGCCTCATGGGCTTCGATCCCGCCGGCGTGCTCTTCTCGCGGGTCTTTCGTCTGCGCGGCGCCAGCCCGCAGCCGACCCTCGGTCACCTCGATCGCGTCGACGCCATCCGCGCCCGCCTCGCCAAAGCGCTCCCGGGCATCCACGTCGCCGGTCAGGCCTACGACGGCGCGAGCATCCCCGACTGCGTGCGCCAGGCGGAAACGGCGGCCAAGGCCATCGCGGGCGCGGCGCCCAAGGTCGAGTCGAGCGCCGGCACCAGCGCCGTCGCGCCCTGATCGTTCATCCCACCGCCTCCCGCTGACTAAAATTCCGCGGGGTCGGTGTAGGTGCCGAACACGTCGCGGAGGACGTCGCAGATCTCTTGCTGCGTGGCGTAGGCCTTGGCGGCCTCGATGATGGCGGGCATGACGTTCTGGCCGACCTTCGAGGCCTCGCGAGCCCCGGCCAGGCACGCGGCCACCTTGGCGGCGTCGCGTGTATCCTTCACCTTCTTGAGATTGTCGACCTGGCGCTTCTGCACCTCTTCGTCGATCTTGAGGAGGGGAATGCTGGAGCCGCCGCCTTCGGATTCGTACTTGTTCACGCCCACCATGATGCGCTCGCCGGCCTCGAGCTGGCGCTGGAAGCGGTAGGCGCTGGCGGCGATCTCTCGCTGCGGATAGCCCTTCTCGATGGCCGCCACCATGCCGCCCATCTCGTCGATGCGCTTGATGTAGGCCATCGCCTCGTTCTCCATGCGGGTGGTGAGCTCTTCGACGAAGTAGCTACCCGCCAGCGGATCGATGGTGTTGGCGACGCCGCTCTCCTCGGCGATGATCTGCTGCGTGCGGAGGGCGATGGTCACCGAGTCCTCGGTGGGCAGCGCGTACGTCTCGTCGAGCGAGTTGGTGTGGAGCGACTGCGTGCCACCCAGCACCGCGGCCAAGGCCTGCAAGGCCACGCGCACCACGTTGTTGTAGGGCTGCTGCGCGGTGAGCGACACGCCGGCGGTCTGGGCGTGGGTGCGGAGCTTCATCGACTCCGCCTTCTTGGCCCCGAAGCGTTCCTTCATGAGGCGAGCCCACAGGCGGCGCGCGGCGCGGAACTTGGCGACCTCCTCGAAGAAGTCGTTGTGCACGTCGAAGAAGAAGGAGAGGCGCGGCGCGAAGTCGTCGACGTCGAGGCCGCGCTCGATGCAGCTCTCGACGTAGCCGATGCCGTCGGCGATGGTGAAGGCCAGCTCCTGGCCGGCGGTCGCTCCCGCTTCGCGGATGTGGTAGCCGCTGATGGACACGGTGTTCCAGCGCGGCACTTCCTTCGAGCAGAACTCGATCATGTCGGTGACGATGCGCATCGCCGGCCGCGGCGGCACCAGCCACGCGTGCTGGGCGATGAACTCCTTGAGGCAGTCGTTCTGGACGGTGCCGCCGATCTTGTCGCGGGCGATGCCGCGCTTGTCGGCGAGGGCGATGTAGAAGGCGAGGAGCACCACCGCCGGTCCGTTGATGGTCATCGAGGTGGTGACCTGATCGAGCGGAATGCCGTCGAACAGTACTTCCATGTCGCGCAGCGTATCGACCGCCACGCCGCACATGCCCACTTCGCCCAGCGAGCGCGGCGAGTCGCTGTCGTAGCCCATGAGGGTGGGAAAATCGAAGGCCGTGGAGAGACCGGTCTGCCCCTGCGCCATGAGGTACTTGAAGCGCTCGTTGGTCTGCTCCGGCGTGCCGAAGCCGGCGAACATGCGCATGGTCCAGAGGCGGCTCCGGTACATCGTGGGCTGGACGCCGCGGGTGAACGGATACTCGCCCGGGAGGCCCAGGTCTTTCATGTAGTCTACAGGGACGTCGGCCTGGGTCAGGACGTCCGGGACGTCGAGATCGCTCCAGGTGGAAAAGCGCGGAAGCCGCGGGGGCATCTTGGCGCTGCTCTTGGCCAGCGCACCCTTGCGCCAGGCCTCGGTAGCGGCGCGCAGCGTGGCCAGATCACCCGGGACGTCGCCGACCACCACTTCGTGATCGTGGGCCTGTACCGGCGGGACGCCGGAGGGCAGGGTCATCTTGCGTTCGCGGCGGACCGGCACATCTTGCGACATGCGCGCAGTCTACCATAAACCGGGGAAAACGCGCCGGGAAGGCCGGCTCAGGTGGTGGCTTCGGGCTCGGTCTTCTTGCGCGAGCGGAGCCACTCGATGACCATGGGCATGACCGAGAGAATCACGATGCCGATGACCACCAGCTCGAAGTTCTTCTTCACCACCTCGAGGCCGCCGAAGAGCACGCCGGCACCCATCATGAGGCCGACCCAGGCAATGGCGCCCACGATGTTGTAGGTGATGAACTTGCTGTAGTTCATGGCGCCGGCGCCAGCGACGAACGGCGCGAACGTGCGGACGATGGGCACGAAGCGGGCGAGGATGATGGTCTTGCCGCCGTACTTCTCGAAGAACTTGTGGGTCTTCTCCAGGTGCTTCTTGTTGAGCCAGCGGGAGGTCTCGCTCTTCATCACGCGGGGTCCGATGGCCTTGCCCACGTGGTAGTTCACGGTGTCGCCGGCGATGGCCGCGATGGTGAGCGCCACGCCCAGGAGCGGCGTGCTCATGTGGATGTCCTCGCGGCTCGCCACGGCGCCGGCCGCGAAGAGCAGCGAGTCACCCGGGAGGAAGGGGAGCACCACGAGGCCGGTCTCGCAGAAGACGATGGCGCACAGGATGGCGTAGGTCCACCCGCCATACGTGTTGGCCACGTCCACGAGGTGCTTGTCGAGGTGGCGAACGAGGTCGATCAGGCTCTTGATGTCCATGCGCTTCGCGGCGGACTAGCAGATCCGCAGGCCCGGCGCCATGGATTCCCCGCTCAGCGGAACGACATGCCGCGGCCGGTGTACACGTATCCGGGGTCGATGGTCCCGGGCGCCGGCAAGGGTTGGTCACCGCTGGGCTTGAAGAGGAAGTAGCCGCCGACCGCCAGGCCTCCGGCCACGGCCACGCCACCGGCCACCCAAACCCATGCCGGCACGCCACCGGAGGACGGGTCCTTCTCCAGGCTCACGTGGATGTTCCGGGTCTTGTCGTCCTCGATGACGATGTCGGCCTGGTGCGGCCGCATGCCCTTGTTGGTGATGCGGAGCGAGTGGATGCCGGAGGTGAGGGGTGCCACGTAGCGCGACGTGCCCACGCCCTTGCCATCGAGGAAGATGGCGGCGCCGCTGTCGGTGACGATCTCGACCTTGCCCACGTGGGTGTCGGGCCGCAGCTTGGCGTCGACCGTCACCTCGGCGTTGGTGAGGGTCACTGTCTGCTCGAAATCGCGGAAGCCGGCCTTGGTCACGCGGATCTTCCGGGTGCCCACGTCGAGGAGCACCGCGCGCGAGAGGGGCGAGTGGCCCACCTCGTCGCCGTCCACCGTCACCGTCGCATCGGGCTCGGTGACCACCACGCGGACCCGGGAAACCAGGGGCTCCACGGTCTTCATGAGATCTTCCGCGTCCTGGCGATCGGCGGTGGTGATGTAGCCGTCGCCCTCTTTCTCGTACTGGCGCACGTACTCGAGGACCTTGGCGTAGTGGCGCTGGGCCTTCTCGCAGGCGGCGACGTTCCAGAGGAGCCGCGGATCCTTGCTGGTGTCGTAGGCGCTCTTGAACTTCAGCGCGGCGGCCTTGAAGTCGCCGTCGCCGTAGAGCGCCTTGGCGGTCTCGTAGTCGTTCTTCGCGCCGCCGGTGAGCATCTGGGAGAGCGGCTTCGGCGCCTTGACCGGCACGTCTGCGAAGGCGGCGCTGGAGACCAGAAGAGACACGGCGAGGAGGGCAGAACCGAAGCGGGCTTTCATTTGATGTCCATTTTGAGACGATTGCGGGTAGCGGCCGGAGCGGGCGCAGGGG
>JABFRG010000032.1 GCA_013141295.1 Polyangiaceae bacterium | reverse complement strand
CAGCGCACCCTACGCGGGTGGCGGAGGTGCGAGCGCTTTGGGCGGAAGCGCCGGCACGGCGTCTCGGTCCTCGGCTTCGTCTTCGTCGAGCAACTACGGGTCATCGAGCAGCTCGACCAGCGCGCGGACCTCCAGCGCTTCGACGTCGTCTGCGTCGAGCTCCTCGCATTCCACTCCGTCCTCGTCCTCCACCAAGGCCAGCTCGACCAGTTCCACCAGCTCGGGTAGCTCCAGCAGCTCCTCGACCTCGCGCCGCCGCTAGGCCGCAAGAAGTTCAACGTCAGTCGTGGCTTGCTGAGTTTTCTGAGTTGTTCCGAGCATCGGTCGCCGCAAGAAGTTCAACGTCAGTCATGGGCTTCGCCGCGGAGGGGAGGAGTGAATCGATCCATCAGCCAACGGGTTGTCGCCGGAAACCACCGAGCCAACGCGCCCGAGCGAGGGTAGATCACGCGGTCGTGGCGTCCGGTGATGGCGGACAGCGTTAGCTTCGCGAGTACCTCCTCCGTGCCCCGTGGCGTGAGGTTCATGACGCTCGAGCTCCCATATTTCGTCATGGCGGCTTGGGCCATTGCCGTAGACGCAATAATACCCGGGTAGACCGTAACTACGTGAACGCCGAGGGGGCGAAGCTCCGCCCGAAGGCCTTCAGAGGCTGCAGCCAACCCCCCTTTTGCCGCGTTGTAGTAAGCCATGCCCGGCGTGGGTGCCAGTGCCGCCATCGAGGCGACGTCCACGATGACGCCCGTTTTGCGTCGAATCATGCTCGGCAGCACCGCGCGGGTAAGGCGTAGCGGTGCGAGCAAGTCGACCCGGATGCACTGTTCCCCGTCCTCCGAAGACGTTTGCGCGAACGGGCCGACGACCTGCACCCCCGCATTGTTGACCAGGACGTCGATGGGCCCGAGGGCGTCTTCCGCCGCGCCGAGGAACGTGGTCGACGACTCCAGATCGCCGAGGTCCTGCGCAACGACGAGGGTCTCGGTCGGCAGCTCCGCCGCCAGCGCGACCAGCAGGTCGCGTCGACGCGCGACGAGCGTGAGCTTGTGTCCCTCTGCGGCGAAGTGGCGGGCATACGCGGCCCCGATTCCGGACGATGCGCCGGTGATGACGATGTGCATGGCGTTCCTTTCAGGCGGCTCGCGCCGTCTCCCCGTGGGCTTCGTCCTTGAACCGCGTGTACGGAAGCACATCGCGGCGTTCCAGAAGGTCCGCCGCCGTCCGCCAGACGAAGGCCGTCGCTCCCGGAAGATAGCCTGAGGCGAGCACGTGGCGGATGCCGCTGCGCTGATGATCGCGAAACGCCGCGGCCTCGGCCTCCCGCAGCTCCCGCAGGCGTGCGATGCGAATCCGTTCGCTGGGCGCGTAGCGCTTGGTGATGGCGCGACAGTAGAGAAGGTGCCGAGCTTCATCTTCGCGGATGCCCTGCAGTACGTCGGCACTCCGCGCGTCGTAGCGCCGCAGGACGGGCTCGATGGTGGCGAACTGCTCGATGGCCCTCTCCTCGATGACTTGCAGAACCAGGTAAGCGTCCATGACGTCGCGGTCCGTTTCCACGCGGCGGTCGAAGATGCCCAATCGACCGTTGAGACGCTCGAGAACGCGCAGGTTGCTCGGAATCTCGGGGCGCGGCACCCCTTGGCGGTCCGCGCATCCGAAGAAGAGCTGGGCGTGGCGCTCCTCGTCCTCGGCGTGCTTGCGGACCATGCGGAGCAGCTCTGGATCCTCGACGCGTTGCGAGACGTGCGCGAATACCGCGCCCTCGTCCGTGCTCTCTGCGATGCCCGCTTGTGTGAGGACGTAGGCGCGTCCCTGCGGGGACGCGAGGAGGCTGCCCAGAAACTGGCGTGACAGCAGTTGGCGGAGCGTGTGTGGGTCGCGGAGCTCTTGAAGGATCATCGTAACCTCGTGTTGAATGACTGAAATCGTTTTCGGGTCAGCTCATCGCAAAAAAATGAAGCCTAGCGTGGGCGCAGGCCATGGAGGATCAGGTCGAATCCCACGACCGTGCGGCGCTGCTGTTCGACGTCCGTCGAAGACTCGGGCCGCAGAATCCACCCGGCCAGGTGCATATCTTGGAGCACGCTCGCGACCGTTTCCACGTCGAGATCCTCCCGGAACACGCCTTGGCGTACGCCGATCCGCAGAACCTCCATGAGGTTGCCGCGTCCCAGCGCACGAAGCTCGTCGAACCGCCCCGCCCATTTCGGCAGCATCCGCACCATTTCACCCCGAAACAGGTCGCGAACTAGCGTGTTCGCCATGAGGTTCTTCTGCGCTTCGAGATATAGACGGGTGAGAAGCTCGTCCGCAGGCACGCGAGGATCGATCACCCGGGCGCAAGACGCCTGCCATGCACGCACCTCGCGGTGGAGCACCTGGTAGAAGAGCTCCTCCTTGGACTCCGCGGCGAGGTAGACGGTGCCTTTCCCGACCCCCGCCTCCTTGGCGATGTCGTCGATCGAGGTCTTCTTGAACCCGAACCGTGCGAAAATCTTCGCCGCTTCGACGAGCACGCACTCGCGCTTGGAAAGAGGAAGGGTGCTCACGGTGACCAGAATACGAATATAGTCAGGTGAGCCGATCCGTCAAGTCCCGCCGACGTCTGACATTGAAGGCTCGCCGACGTCTGACATTGAGCCCGCCCTCCGAAAAGCTAGCCGCCGCCCTCTACAACCACCGTGGTTTGCTGCTCGAGGAGCTTGGCAGACCACTTGGGGTACTCGATACGCACGCCCTGAGGATTGAGGCGGATTGCGCATGACATGATCACCGGATACCGCAGCGTCCCGTCCGCCGCGAGGTAGCTCGCATCGATGGATTCGTACCCGGACGCCGTGCGCTTGAAGTACAGCGCCCCCACGTACGGATCCTGGACCCGCAGAACCGTCGTGTGTATCGCCGACGCCGTTCCGAGAAGGGTGAACGTGGCGCCCGCCGTCTGCGCTTGCAGGAAGCGTTGTGGCGGTGAACCCGCGGCGAAGAAGTTTCCAACGCCGATGGTGAAGGCCTTGTGCGCCCGCTGAAGCGTGTCGGAAACGAAGCGCTCGTTCTGCGGGTGAATCGTGTTTCCGAGATTCTTCCGCACCACCATCTCCGCGTCCGCTGGTGAGCGTCCGTCGAATCCGCGCACCACTGTCACGTCGTCCGTTGTCGGGGGGCGACCGAGGTTGTCGGGCACCGATAGAATGGCCAGATTGGGGGGCGCAAAATCGTACCCGCCGCTCTTCGCGTACTTGAGGAGCGCAGCGAACGCAGCCTTACCCGTCGATGGCACTGCGTCGACCTCGGCGATTCGCGTGAAGACGCGATCGTCGTCCGGCGACGGAAGCGCCCCATCGCGGAACCGAACGATGCCGTTCGCGACCGCGGAGGATAGGAGCACGCGCGATCGGTACCCGGACGCATCCAGGCTGCGGTCGTTGACCAGGTTAAGCACGCTGGTCTCCTCGATGGTCCCCGGCTTGATGCCCGCAGCGCCAGGGCTGGAGATCAGATCCTCGTCCGAGGCATCGTCCTCGGCTGAATCCACCCCGCCACACCCGAAGACGACCAGCGCTGCCGCAACAACGACGAATCTCCGCATGAGACTAGGCGTAGCACGGATATTTTCTCCGGTGGGAAACTAGGTGGAGCGCACACCTGCAGACGTGCGGGGTGCCCTGGCGCCGGACGTCGTCAAGCAGAGCACACCGGTGGAAAGAGCTCCCTTGCCCACCGCCACGTGCCTTCCGGGAAGTTCGGCGAAACGCCGCACCGACATGCGCGCTTGGCGGCTTCGTAGGCGCGGTAGAACGCTCGCATATCGGCAGCGGCGTCCCTTGCCAACCGCCTGTCGCCGCCGCACGCGAAAGGTGGCACCCGCGCCATCCTGGGCTCTTCGCTCCGCGCGCGCCGCGCAAACGGTGTCTCGAGAACCTCGCGAAGGCTCTTGGCGGTGCGGTGGAGGGCCCGCGCCAAGGACCGCGCGGCTCGGATGGCTTCGTCGACCACCGACCGCACGAAGTCGAGCGCCCGCTCGGGGGTCTCGTAGGCGTCGAGGAGCGGTTGCGGCAGGGTTATCTGGATGCGGGCCACTTCCGGCCACATCGCGTTGTCCGGGTCGAACCACACCTTCGGGCGGGCGACTTCCACGTAGGTATGCCCCATGTCGTCGACCCGCACTGTAACGCCAGGCCAATCATCCGGGTGGTCGACGAGGCCCGCTTCGACGCAGTTCGCCAGCGTGTACCCAATCTGCTTCGCAATGGCGGCCGGGTTGAGGAGCTCGATGCAGCTCGCGGGCTTCCGCTGGAAGACCTCCTCCGGCCAATCGCGCATCTCCTTCAGGCAATTGGCGAAAATTCGATTTCGCTCGCGCAAGAACGCCGGCAACACGCCGTGCACGTCGGTGAGGACCTCGTGCATGTGCGTCGACATGATCTGCACCGCGTGGAGCAAGATGCCGAACTTCGCGGCGAAGACCGCCGTCACATACCAGTAAAGCAACTGCATCTGCCCATCGGCATCCGGTCGGAGGATGAACGAGCGGCGGGTGCCCCTGCGCGACACGAACCAAACACGGCCTTTGCGAATGCGACGCGGTCTCGACATACCCGCGCTCGTTGCGCACGCCATGCCCAGATCGAATCTCAAGAAGTTCCAGCCCTTGGCACCTGCTCGCCGTGTCCAGGACAGCGCGCGGCTGTCCTACGGCAGCGAGAATCCAACGTCAGACGGGCAAAACCGTCAATGTCAGACCCTGACGGTCAGTCGCCGAGCTCGGCGGCGAGTGACTTGGCCTGGTCAAGGCGTCGGAGCGCCTCCTCGAGCGTCGCCTGCTGACCGTTCGCCTCGTCGATGACTTCCTTGGGCGCGCGGTCCGTGAAATTCTTCGAGCTCAGCTTCTTGCGCACGGCGTCGAGGTCCTTCTCGATACGCTTGGTCTCGCGCGCAATGCGAGCGAGCTGTTGCTCACGGGTGACGTGGCCACGGAGGTACACCGCGACTTCTACGGAGCCACCCTCCGCAGGCACGATGCTCACGCTCGTACCGGCTTCGCGAGGAGCATCCGTTCCGAGGAGGTCCGGCGGTCCATCCGTCTTGGCCAGCGTCACGAAGGCGCCCAATTGCGAGGCGAGGGAGGCCCGAGCGGCGACGTTGTCGGTTCGAAGCGACACGCGCACGGTCGACGCGGGCTTCACGTCGTATTCGGCGCGAATCGTGCGGACCGCCCCGATGGCGCTCTGGAGCAGGGCCACCTCGCGCTCGACCTCGGGCGCCGAAATCGTGTCCTCGGCGCGAGGGTACGCCGCGAGCGCAATGGACACCGGGCTGTCCGCCGGCTTCGCCAGGCGTTGCCACAGCTCCTCGGTGATGTAGGGCGCAATCGGGTGCAACAGCCGGTAGCTCGCCTCGAGCACGTGATGCAGCGTGCGCGCGGTCTCGTCTGCGAGCGCCTCGTCCTTGCGTTCGCGCAGGATCGGCTTCGCAATCTCGAGGAACCAGTCGCAGTAGTCCGTGTAGAAAAAGCGATAGATGGCGTTGGCGGCCTCGTCGATGCGGAACGCCGCCATGCCTTCGGTGCAGGCCTGGGCAGCTCCCGAGAGTCGAGACAGAATCCATCGATTGAACAGACCGGTAGCGGAGGGCGCCTGCGCCGACACCACGACACCCGGCGCAAGATCCGTCACGAGCCGCGTGGCGTTCCAGATCTTGTTCATGAAGTGCCGGTAGCCCTCGAGACGCTTGGGCGCCAGAGCGATGCGCTT
The DNA here is from genome assembly GCA_013141295.1 of Polyangiaceae bacterium. GTDB lineage: Bacteria > Myxococcota_A > Polyangia > Polyangiales > Polyangiaceae > JABFRG01. The sequence continues at coordinate 3,206 of JABFRG010000032.1, read as the reverse complement.
GTTCGAAGGCGGGAACGTCGCCAGCGTGAAGCGAAGCGCATCGGCGCCGAACGCGGGGAAGCCCTCGCCCATCGTCGCGGCCGACGGATACGCTTTCTTGAACTTCGCCAAGGCCTCCGCCTCCGGCGCTCCGGGCATCGTCTTCGCCACCATCTCCGCGAACGTGGCGCCTTGAATGAGGTCGAGGGGGTCGATGACGTTGCCCTTCACCTTGCTCATCTTCTCGCCCGTCTCGTCGACGATGAGACCGGAGAGCAGCACGCGCTTGAACGGCGTCTGACCCGTGAAGTGCACCCCGAACATGATCATCCGCGCCACCCAGAAGAACAGGATGTCGTAACCGGTCTCGAGATCACTTGCCGGGTAGAACTTCGCGAGATCGTCGGTCTTCGCCGGCCAGCCTTGGGTCGCGAACGGCCACAGCGCGGAAGAGAACCACGTATCGAGCACGTCGGGGTCCTGGACCCAGCCCTCGCCGCACTCCGCGGGGCGCTCGCGCGCCACCCGAATCTGGCCGTCGGGTCCATGCCATGCCGGGATCTGGTGGCCCCACCAGAGCTGGCGCGACACGCACCAGTCCTGGATGTTCTCGAGGAAGTGCTCGTAGGTCTTCGTCCACTCCTCGGGCAGGATCTGCGTCTTGCCTTCGTGAACCACGGCGAGCGCTTGCTTCGCCATCTCGTCCATCTTGAGGAACCACTGGGTCGAGATCATCGGCTCGACGATGACGCCCGAGCGCTGGCTGCGCGGCACCGTGAGCCGGTGCGGCTTGCTTCCGCGAGCGAGGCCCTTCTCGTCGAGTGCCTTCTTCACGGCGGTCCGCGCGCGTTCTCGAGGGAGGCCCTGGAACGAGCCGCCGGCGGCGTTCACGGTGCCGTCGAGATTGAAGATGTTGATCTCCTCGAGGCCGTGCCGCTTGCCGGTGGCGAAGTCGTTGAAGTCGTGCGCCGGCGTCACCTTTACGGCGCCGGTGCCGAACTTCGGGTCGACCAGGATGGCGTCGGTGATGACCGGGATCTTCCGGTCGAGGAACGGGTGGACCAGGTACTTGCCGTGGAGGTGCGTGTAGCGCGGATCGTCCGGGTGCACGGCGACCGCGGTGTCACCGAGCATGGTCTCGGGCCGGGTGGTGGCGACCACGATCTCGCCGTCCATGCCGTCCACGCGGTACGCGAACTCGAAGAGCTCGCCGTTGGTTTCCTCGTGATCCACCTCGAGGTCCGAGAGTGAGGTGAGGAGCGTGGGATCCCAGTTGATGAGCCGCGTGGCGCGGTACATCAAGCCCTCTTCGTGGAGGCGCACGAACGCCTCGCGAACGGCGACGCTCATGTCCGCGTCCATGGTGAATTTGGACCGGGACCAGGCCGCGGAGCTGCCGAGAATGCGCTGCTGCAGCGCGATGCGCCCGCCGCTCTCGCCCTTCCACTCCCAGATTCGCTTCTCGAACGCTTCGCGCCCGAGGTCGAAGCGCGTCTTGCCCTCGCGGGCGATCTGCCGCTCCACCACCGTCTGTGTGGCGATCCCGGCGTGATCGATGCCCGGCTGCCAGAGCGTGTTGAAGCCGCGCATCCGGTGGAAGCGAACGAGCGCGTCCTCGAACGTGCAGCGCATGGCGTGCCCCATGTGCAGCGATCCCGTGACGTTCGGGGGCGGCATCGGGCAAACGTAGACCGGGCGCTTGTCCGCCGGATCGGCCGTGGCGGCGAATACGTCGTGCTCCTCCCAGAACTGGTACCAACGGGATTCGACCTCGCGGGGGTCGTAGCCTTTTTGGAGATCCGGCTGCATCCGCGGACAACTACCACAGAAGGCGCCGGCGCAGGCGCCGCTCGCGCGAGCTCCGGTTGGCTTCGGACCGGGGCCGACTACTCGGCTGCGGCCATGGAGCCGCCTTCGCCACCATCGCCGGTGTCGGCGGCCGACACGAGCTCGACACCGAGGAGCTCGTCCAGCCACATGCGCCACATCTCGCGAGTCTCGACGGCGGCGTTGACCTCGAGCAGGCGTGGCGAACCGTTGCCGTCGTAGCGGAACCGCAGGTTGGCGGCGCCGCGGAGCCCGATGGCGGTTGCGATAGCGCTTGCGGCCTGGGCCAAGGCGTCGTTTTCGGCGATGTCGCAGGTGATGGTGACCCCTGGATTCACGCGGAGGCGCTGCCGCGCGACGGTGTCGATGAGCTCACCGTGGCGGTTGGTGAGCACATCGACCGAGTACTCGGCGCCGGAGAGGAACTCCTGGGCGATGGTTTGGGGGTCACGCGGCAGGTTGTCGAGGTCCTCGGTGGACCAGATAACGCGACCGCCCATGGTGGCGCCGCCCCGACGCGGCTTCACGACGACCGGAAACTCTTCGCTGGCAGGGCGGAAGGAACCGTCAAAAATCTTTGTGTCCGGCACGCCGATGACGCCATTGGCCTGACGGATGGCTTCGAAGCGGTCGAGGCACGCGAGGAGGGTCTGCATGCTGCCGACCATGACACCCACGCCGATGCGCTCGAGGCGTCCGCGCTCCACACACATGGGGAGCAGCTCCGTGTCGTGCGTCGGGATCACCACGTCGATGCAGTGCTCCTCGCAAAGGGCCGCCACACGGTCGACGAAACCCGCGTGATCTCCGGGGGGTACGAGCAGGCGCCGCTCCACCGGCACCAACGTGAGCCCCGGCGCCGCGGCGTCGCTTTCCGCGGCCCAGACGACCACATCGTTCGCAATGGCGTTCATCAAGCGAACGGCCGTCGGACTATCTGCACCGGTAATGAGTACGTGCGCCTTCATGAAAGCCTCCCAGCCCTGCGAACTGTGCAGGGCGTGACCAGGCTTCATTCACGCTTCGTTCCATCCTCGGGTGACTGACATTGACCTTTTTGCGGGGAAAATGGCCCGCAATTTCGTGGGGTCAGTCCTTGGTGAGGCGCGCGATCTCTTCCTTGATGAGCGTCTCTGCGAGTTGAGGGACGACCTCCCACACCACGCGCTCGATGACGTCGCGAGAGAGGGCGAGGACGGCGTCTGCCTGCTCCTTGGTCAAGCCCATCTCACCGAGCTTGGCGGACATCGCTCCATTGACGGCTTGCGCAACCGGGGACGTGACGGCAGGCGCCGCGGCCGGTGCCGCAGGGGCCGCGGACGCTGCGGGAGCGGCGGGCGCAGCGGGTCGAGCCGCAGGCTGGCCGACCGCGGGCGTTGCATTACCCGGCACGTCCGTTC
>JABFRG010000902.1 GCA_013141295.1 Polyangiaceae bacterium | reverse complement strand
TGCCGGTACCCTTCGCCAAGTCGAGGAGCACGATGCCGCGCTCTTCGAAGAGAATAGGATGGTGCTGCGCGAGCAGGGCCAAGTTATCCATGAGGTCGAGCAGGTACGGGCCGAAGATTCGCCACAGCTCGATGTCGACGAGGGTCCGCTCGACCCAGTAGTTGTGTCGATAATGATAGCGCGAGAAGGTGTCGCGCACGAAGGCTACGTGAGTGTAGCCCTCTGCGAGGAGATAGCTGCGTACCGCATCCTCTCCTTGAAAGTACGGCAAGCGCGGTCCCGGGCTCGAGTAGCCGGGCATGTCCATGTTGCCGATGCGCTGCCGTGAGAAGTCCAGGTGATAGGGCTCGTCGAGCAGCACCGCGAGCTTGGCCCCGGCCGGCGCGGCATCCTGCATGCGCCGGTAGAGATCTGCCTCCACCGGCCAGCTGGTCCCCGCCGGGATGTCATAGCTCACGGCTTCGGCGATGTTCTTGAAGATCGCCAGGTGCTTGGGGGTCTCTACCGGCCTGAGCCAGATGACTTGTATCGCCAGGCCCGTCCACACCAGAAAGTGGCTGAGCCGGGAGCCGTGCACCATGAAGCGGCGGGGCGAGGCGGACCCGTGAGAGCGACCGTGCGCCGAGCTGGCGGACTCGGCGAACACCGCCATCACCGTCGCGGCCGAGAACCCGAAGAGGTACCTCGATATGTTGCCGGGGTCGGACTGGCTGAAGCTGTGGACCAGGAACACGAAGCCGAATGCCGCGGCGCAGATGAACGCCAGGAGGGGGCGTCCGCGCCGACGGTCACGAAAGGAGAGCGCCGCGGGGACGATGACGATGAGGGTCCGGAGCGGCTCGGTCTCCATGAAGACGCTCACCTGCATCTTCAGCTCGCTGACCACCGACGGTACGGTGGCCTTGAGCTGCATCGCAGGGTTGAACGTGCCCAGGATGATCGGAAAGAGGAAGGTTCGATTGGAGCGATAAGCGGCCGCCCAGTATCCAATCAGGCACGCTACGAAGATCGCGCTCAGAGAAATCAGCTGAAAGAGGCCGGCGCGATCGCCGGGCAATATCGCAAACCGTTTCCGGGGTTGGGCCGACGACGATCCGGCGTTGCGGTCGTCCCACCAGGCGAACACGTAGGGCAGCACCAGACCAAGGGCAGCTACGGGGACGTAGTTCTGGCGCAACGTGCACGCCCCGGCAGCCAGGAGTGCGGACGGGATGGCACTGCGGAGCGTGCCGCGCTCGAGCGCCATGACTTGCGTACGATAGAGGGCGAAGAAGAAGGCCGCGCCGGAGAAGTAGCTGGCCGTGTTTATATGCATGTCCTCCTGGTTCACCAGGTAGAGGACGCTCATGAGCAAGGCGAGGCCCGCGGGCCGCAAGCCCCCGCGGCGGTAGCCGGCTAGGAGGCCCAGGAGGAGGAGGAACGATTGCCCGCGGTCGAAGAGATGTACGTTGGCGAAGCCGCCGCGCACCAGGTCGAGCCCGATGAGGACCGTCTGACCGCCGTAGGACGACAAGCGTCGGAAGCTGAAGGGTTCGTCGATGTTCCCCACGTCGAGCAGTCGCTTGGCGAGTGGGAGGTACGCGATGTCGTCGTCGTAGGGGTTCGCGTGAAGATCGCAGAGCGCCGCCACGTACTGCAGGACACCCATCGCAACGATCGCCGCGAGTGGGGCTGCGATTCTGAAATCGCTAGTGACCAGCTTGCGGAGCGCTGCCGCTCGGTGGGCGTGGCTTCGCCACTGCGCGAGCACGGCGAGCACGGCGAGGACGTTGCCGATAACCACGATGGCGACCAGGACCGGGCGAACGAGAACGCCGACCGCCAGGAGTGGTCCGCCCAGCACCACGATGAGCGCCGCGCCCCAGGCCGCCTGCAGGCCGACGTCTACGCGAGCCCATCCCGCCGCCCGCGAGACGGCCCAGCCGAAGCCGCAGTAGGCCACGAGGACTGCGATGCCCCAAACGCCGGGTTCCCACAAGAAGGGGCGCGTGAACGGGGGTAGCGCATACGCCAAGGGCGCGAGCAGAAGCCCCACCACCAGACCGGCGGCGGTCCGTGCGCGCCAACCTCGGGGCCACTGGCTCAATACCGACACGGGGCCAAGTATTCTGGTGGGCAGGGTGATGTCAACGCCGAAGACCGGACGCGCAGGTGCCTCGTTCAGCGTGGCTCTGCCCGCGGCGCAACGCTCGGAGGACGGGCGCGCACGACGCATTGGGCGCCCCAAGCGCCGCAAATAGCGGGCAAATCCAGCTCTCTCCGCCCGTCGGGGGGCTTGACCCCCGGGCTCGAGCATGTCAAACGGTGGCGATGCTTGACGTAAAGTTGATGAGGCGTCTCGACAACGCGCTCGGCAACGCTCTCTGCTCGGCGTTGGCGCTTGCGAAACGAGCCGGGCGACCATTCACCACGCGGGAGCGCGCGACGCGAAAGATCGTCGTGATGAAGTTCTTCGGCATGGGGTCCATCGTCGTGGCTTCGCCCAGCCTCAAGGCACTGCGAGACCAGTTTCCCGGCGCGGAGCTACATTTCGTCACTTTCCGCTCCAACAAGGACCTCCTCGAGATCCTTGGTCTGACCGACAAGAACTACTTCGTCGACGCATCCTCCCCAGCGGCATTCGTGCGGACCACGCTCGAGGTTGCGGCAGAGCTTCGCCGCGAGGGCTGCGACCTATTGGTCGACCTCGAGTTCTACGCCAAGTTTCCCCTGGTTCTTGGCGGCCTCGCGGGCATTCCGTGGAACGCCGGCTTCTACCTCACGGCGGAGCCATGGCGCCGCACACTTCTCGACGTCGCCGGCGTGTACAACCACTACTTCCACACCAAGGACATCTTCCTCTCGCTGGTGTACCTGCTGGCCAAGGACGACTCGTACTACCTGGACTTTGCCGAGTTCGCTGCAAAGTACAAGTATCCCAAGATCGTTCCCACCCCGGAGGAGCGCAACAATCTCCGGGAGAAGCTCAAGGGCCTGGGGATCCGCAAGGATCAGCCGCTGCTCGTCATCAACCCCAACACCTCGCCGGATCTGGCGCCGGAGGCCCGCAAGTGGCCCGAGGCTCGCTATGCGGAGCTGGGCGCGCGGCTCCTCGAGGAGCACCCCACCGCGGCGGCGCTCTACATCGGGGCCAAGGGCGAGCGGGCCTACGTCGAAGGCATCGTGCACGACGTCGGCAACCCGCGCGCCGTGTCGGTGGCGGGTGAGCTGAGCCTGAAGGAGCTGGTGGTGCTGTTCGCGGAGTCGGCCATCGTCATCTCCAACGACAGCGGCCCGATGCACCTGGCTTGCCTGGTCGACGTGCCCACGGTGGGGCTCTTCTTCGCCGACACCCCGACCCTCTTCGCGCCGCTGGGCACCAAGGTGGCGAGCGTGGCGCCGCCGCTGTACTCCATCCCGCTCTTCACCGTGTACAACGGCAAGGACGTGGTGATGGGCAAGCCCACCGACGAGATCAAGAACGTGGCCGCGCGCAGCGTCTCCCTCGACGACGTGCTGCGAGTCGTTCGCCCGATGCTCACCGAGACGGTCGCGGCCCACCCGCGGCACACCAACTGATGCGCATGGAACGCGCCGCCACCGAGGCGATCATCCGCGCTGCCATGCGCGAAGGCGTCACCGTGCGCCTCGACAGCCAGGAAGGGCTCACCGACGCCATCGCCCGCGCCGCCGACCTCATCGTCGAGTGCGTGGACGGCGGCCACAAGGTGATGTTCTGCGGCAACGGGGGCAGCGCTTCCGACGCGCAGCATATCGCCGCCGAGTTCGTGGGCCGCTACGTCATGGAGCGCGAGCCGCTCCCGGCGCTGGCGCTGCACACCGACACCTCGGCGCTCACCGCCATCGGCAACGACTACGGCTTCGAGCAGGTGTACGCGCGGCAGGTGCGGGCTATGGCCCAGCCGGGCGATCTCCTGGTCGCCATCACCACCAGCGGCACCTCTCCCAACATCCTGGCGGCGGTGAAGGCCGCGCGCGAGAAGGGCCTCAAGGTCATCGGCCTCACCGGGGCCAAAGGCGAAGCCTTCGCGAAGGACTGCGACGTGGGGCTCGCGGTGCCGTCGCGAGTCACCGCGCGCGTGCAAGAGATCCACATCACCATCGGGCACATCCTCTGCGAGATCGTCGACGCCAGCCGCTCGGTCTCCGCGGCGGTCCCCGACCGGACGGGCGTGGTCTCCAGCTCGCCCAAGGAGATGTCGCGGGCCGAGCTGGTGGCGCTCCGCAAGGGCCTCCGCGAGCAGAAGCGGACGCTGGTGTGGACGTCGGGGGTGTTCGACGTCTTGCACATCGGGCACCTCTCGAGCCTGCGGGCTGCGCGCGCCTTCGGCGACGTGCTGGTGGTGGGCGTCAACGACGACGCCTCGGTGAAGGCCTTCAAGGGCGAGAGCCGACCCATCTTCCCGGTGGCCGAGCGGGTGGAGATGCTCGCCGCGCTGGGCCTCGTGGACTACGTGCACGTGTTCTCCGAGGCGACCCCCAGCGAGGCGCTGCAGACCATTCAACCGGATGTACACTGCAAGGGTGCGGACTACGCGCCGCCCACCGGCAAGCCCATCCCGGAGGCCGCCATCGTCGAGGCCTACGGTGGTCGCATCGCGTTCTTGCCGCTGGTTCCGGGGCGTTCGTCCACCAGTACGCTCGCGCGCATCTTGGGCGAGGGTGGACAAGGTTGAAGCGGGCGCTCTTTTTGGACCGCGACGGGACCATCCTGGTGGACCCGGGGTATCCGCGTGATCCCGAGGCGGTGCGCTTCATCGACGGCGCCGAGCTGGGGCTGCGGGTGGCGCAAGATCTCGGCTTCGAGCTGGTGGTGGTGAGCAACCAGTCGGGCGTGGCCCGGGGCATCATCCAGCCCTCCGAGGCCAAGGCGGTGCACGACCGCATGGTGGAGCTCTTGCGTCAGCGCGACATCACACTCGCCGGCAGCTACTACTGCTTTCACGGGCCCGACGAGGCGTGCCGGTGCCGGAAGCCGGAGCCGGGCATGCTGGAAGACGCCGCCCGCGACCTGGGCCTGGACCTCCCGAGCTCGGTGATGCTCGGCGATCGCCGCACCGACATCGTGGCCGGCAAGCGCGCCGGCGCCCGCGCGGTGCTCCTCGGCGCCACCATTCCCGAGGCCGATTTCTGCGCATCCACCTGGGGCGACGTCGTCGCCTATCTCGCCAAACACGCCGCCGAGGTCTCTCCGTGAAAGCACTGGCCCCGCACCTGCAATCGTTCTCCGGCAAGCGCATCCTGGTGGTGGGCGACGTCATGCTCGACGAGTTCTTGCGCGGCGACGTCAAGCGCATCTCGCCGGAGGCGCCGGTGCCGGTCCTCGAGGTGCGCTCGCGCGACCACCGGCTGGGCGGAGCGGCCAACGCTGCCGCCAATGTGCAAGCGCTGGGCGGCAACGCGACGGTCATCGGCCTCGTGGGCCAGGACACCGAAGGCGACGTGGTGGAGCGGCTCCTGCGCGAGGGTGGGCTCGGTGCCTCGCTGGTGCGCGACGCGGCCCGGCCCACCACCCGCAAGACGCGCCTGGTGGCGCGCGGGCAGCAGATGGTGCGCGCGGACTCGGAATCGCGCGAGCCCCCGCAGAACGAGGCGCTGACGGGGCTGCTGGCGGCCATCGACGCCGGCTTGGCCAACGCCGATGGGTGTATTCTCTCCGATTATGCCAAGGGCGTGGTCTCGCCCGCGGTGGCGTCGCACCTGCTCGCGGGCGCGGCGAAGCGTGGCATTCCGGTGGTGGTGGACCCGAAGCATCGGGATTTTGCCCTCTACCGCGGCGCCACCGTCATCACCCCCAACCAGAGCGAGCTCGAGCTCGCGGCGGGCAGCCCCCTGCCCAACGAGAGCGCCATCCTCGCGGCCACCGAGCGCTTGCTCCCGCTCCTCGGTGGCGGCGCCATCCTCGCCACCCGCGGTGCCGATGGGATGACTCTGGTGCGGCCCGGGCTCGCGCCGATCCACGCTCGCGCCACGGCCAAAGCCGTGTTCGACGTGACCGGCGCCGGCGACACGGTGGTGGCCACGCTCGCGCTTTCGCTGGCGACCCACGTGCCCTTCGAGGACGCGATCATCCTCGCCAGCGTCGCCGCCGGTGTGGTGGTCTCGAAAGAGGGCACCGCCACCGTCACGCCGGACGAGCTCCGCGAAGCCCTCCACGAAGTCTGAGGCGACGCGCTCCACGAGGGCGCGTGGTATAAGGTGGGTACCGATGCTCCGGCGCCTTCTTCCCGTATTCGCGGTTTTGGTTGCAAGTTGCACGCAAGTGCCGCAGCCGGAGCCGACGGTGCTCGGCGGCTCGGTGGGCGACGGCGGCGCCTCGTTGCCTTGCGCCGACGCAGCGTCGAGCGGGGGCCCGCGGGTGCTCCTCTACGGCCGGCAAATCGACTGGGATCATCCGTCGAACCCGGTGGCCCAGGCGGTGCTCTCGAACACCGGTCTCGCCCGCGGCTGGTTCGTGGTGGCGACCAACGATCCCAAGACATTCACTCCGGCGTTCCTCCGGGACTACGACGCGGTGGTGTTCGTCATCACGTCTGGCAACACCCTCGATGCCTCCCAGCGGGCCGCGTTCCAGGGCTTCATCAACCAGGGTGGCGGCTTCGCCGGCACGCACGCGGCGGCCTACACCGAGGTCGACTGGCCCTTCATGCGATCGCTCCTGGGCGTGCGCTTCCTGGGGCACCCGCCGATTCAAGAGGCCGACCTGACAGTGGACGATCCCGCCGACCCCATCGTCAACCACCTGCCGCGGCCCTGGCGCCGCAGCGACGAGTGGTACACCTTCGACGGCCGGCCCGAGGAGGATCCGTCGCTGCACATCCTGCTCTCGCTGGTGGAGCCGCCGGGATATCCGGGAGCGGGCTTTCCGCCGGCCCTCGCGGTGGGCAAGCACCCGGTGGCCTGGCGTCACGAGGTGGCTGGGGGCCGTGCCTTCTACACCGCGCTGGGGCATACCGTGGAGAGCTGGTCGGAGCCGGCCATGGTGGAGCACATGGCGCGCGGCATCGAGTGGGTGGCCGATCCCTCGCGGCGCCGCCGGGCGTGCGCGCGATAGGCTGCGCATGACCGCTCGGGCACACGAGGCGCGTTCGTGAAGCGCTCCTGGATCTACGCTGCCGCTCTCGGGCTGGTGTGCCTGCTGGTCCTCCGTGCGTCGTGGGCCATGACCTACGCGACCTTCGGACGCGATCCCGGCATCTTCCAGTACGTGGCCTGGGCCCTCTCCCAGGGCGAGCGCGCGTACGTCGACTTCCGCGAGATCAACGGGCCGCTGCCGCACCTCATTCACTGGGCGTTCCTGGGCCTCGGCGGCGCCGACGAGCACCGTTTCCGCGTGCTCGACGTGCTGCTCGGCTCCGCGGTGTTCCTCTTCGTGGGTCGCACCCTGGTGGCGTCGCTGCTGCCTCCCTCCCTCGCGCGGCGCGGGCCGGTGTGGGCGTGCACCGTGGGCACCTGGGCGGTGCTCATGGGCCAGTACCTGAGCTTCGGCTGGTGGCAAACCGCGCAGCGCGAGAGCTTCTACGATCTCTTCCTGCTGGCTTCGCTGGGCTTTCAGAGCCTCGCGACGCGCGACGCAGGCGACGCAGGTGAAGGGGAGCGCCGGGCTGGCTGGAAGGCCGCCGGCTGGCTCGCGCTGGCGGGGCTCGCGAGCTCCGCCACCTGGTTCGGTAAGCCGCCGTGCCTGGTGTTCACGTTCCTGCAAATCGTTGCGCTCTACATGCTTCCGTCGCCCCTCTCGCGCCGGGTCCGGCTCCTGCCGTTCCTCGGTGGCGTCGCGGTGGTGGGCGCCTACTTCGCGTGGTTCCTTCACCGGTATGGCGACTTCCGCGCGGCCTTCACCATCCTGGTGCTGGAGAACCCCCGGCTCTACCGCTTCATCTGGAAGCGGTCGCTCCTCGATGCGTGCGTGGCCTGGGGCAACCTCCCGCGGCTCATCGCCAGCGTGAGCACGGTGGTCCTCCTCGGGTACCTGCTCTGGGCCCGGCGCATCGCGCGCCGCGCGCTCCTGCTGCTCGTGCTCCCGGTGGGCGGCCTCGCGCTCTTCTTCGTGCAGAGCAAGGGCTTCCCGTACCACCTGCACCCGGTGTGCGCCGGCGTGTACCTGGCGTGGGTGGCGCTGGTGGCCGACACCCGGTGGCTTCGCACCTTCGGGCCGTGGGTGGTGGTGCATCGCCGCTACGTGGCCTCGGCGCTCTTCGCCGCGCTGGGAACGCTCATCGTGGTGCATGCGCTCGACAACGAGTATGTGGGGCGCTCCAGCGCCACCGAGTTCACGAGCCAGGCCTCGCGGCAGGAGCGCGCGTACTTCAAGCGCTTCCCCTGGGGCGACTTCTTCGCCTGGGATTTGCGGGAGGCCGCGCGCTACGTGCAGCAGGAAACCGCGCCCACCGATCGCGTGCAGACGTACGGCATGGACCCGTATTTCCTCTACCTCGCGCAGCGGCTCAGCGCGACGCCGTACATCTACAGCTTCGAGCTCAACGTCGACGCCGCGCTCCAGGGCGGCAGCGGCGGGAGCCCCGACGACGCCGAGCGCACCTGGCTCAAAGACACGGCGGCGCGCAACGAGACCGCCATGCTCGCGGCCCTCGAAGCACGGCCCCCGGCGGCCTTCGTCTTCTTCGACAAGGTTCCGTTCACGCAGCCGGCCGACGGCCGCGCCGACTTCGAGCGCCACTGCCCCACCGCCTACGCCTGGGTCGTCGCGCACTTCGCGCCGAGCAAGGACTTCGGGACCGCGCACGTCTGGCTGCGGAAGCGCCCACCCGCACAGTAGCAACCGCAGAGGGGGTCCCTCGCTTCGCTCCTAAGTAACGGGCCGGTGTTCGGCTCCCCTCTGTGCGCCAAGCAAGCCTCGAACAGGAGGACCCCATGTGAAGCCAAACACGTGAAGAAACCTGAACTGTGCTCCCGCGGGTTCGACTCCCGCCCGGCCAAGGAGGATCACCAGCCGGAAGCGAGTCTT
>JABFRG010000458.1 GCA_013141295.1 Polyangiaceae bacterium | reverse complement strand
CGCGTGCACCATACCCAGCGACGCCGCGACCGCCTCCATGGCGGCGATGACCGCCGGATGGGGGTTCGGAGGCGCCTGCAGCTGCGAGAGCGCCGTGCGCACGTTGTTGAGCGCCACTTCCGCGTGCGGCGTGAGCTGCGCGCCCTGCGAGCGCTCGATCTGGTGGAGGGCTCCCATGGCCTGCGCGATGGGCGCGCCCAGCTCCACGAGCTGCGGGGGAACATTGGGATCGCTCTGAAGAGCGTTGAGGCCTTTGGCGAGCGATTCTCGCGCAGATCGGGCCAGCGTCGTGGGGTCGGACACGGGGCGGTTCTCCTTGGGCTACGATGCTACGGCGCTCCATCGGCTTCGGAAACTTTTTTTCCGCCGCCGCGCCGGACTTCTTCTGCGATTCTCGCAGCGTTCCACACTTCTGGGGCATCCGTCCCGTCGCCGTCGTCGTCGTCCGGCTCGGGCCTGGCGGCGCGCACCGCGACGGCGCCATCGCCGGTGCGAATGATCACCTGGTTTTCACCTACCACTGCGCATTCACCGGGCTCGAGCGCGCGCGGGTAGCTCTCCAGCGCCTCGACCTCGAGCAGCGCGACGGTGGGCGCGTCGTCGCCGTGGCCGATGCGGGTGAACGCTCCGGGCCAAGGTCCAGCCGCGCGAACCCGGCGCACGATGGCCGCGGTGGACGCGTGCCAGTCGAGCTCGAGGAGATCGTCGTCCGGCTGCGGCGCCTCGGTGGCCAGTCCTTCGTCCTGGGGCACCCGCGGGTACGGCTCGCCCTTCGCCTCGGCGGCCACCACCCGGCGCAGGACGCGCAGCGACGGGCGATCGAGCTTCTTCGCCAGGGTCCAGGCGTTCCATGTAGGATGCACGAAAATGGTCTCCTGCGCGAGGATGGCGCCGGTGTCGTACGCCTCTTCGAGCACGTGGGCCGTCACCCCGGTCACCGGGTCGCCGGCGTCGATGGCCCAGAAGTAGGGGTCGGGCCCGCGATGGCGCGGCAGCAGCGAGGGGTGCACGCCCAGGGCGCCTCGGGGGGCCAGTCGCAGTGCTTCCTTCGGTAGCCGCTTGGTCCAGAACCAGCTCACCACCAGATCCGGCGGCTCGGCCGCGAAGCGCTCCAGGAACGCCGCGTCCACCCGCGGCGTCACCGATACCCGCGCTTTGCCCAGCACCCGCCTTAGCCGGCGCAGGCCGAGCGCGCCCTTCCGGCACACCGCCGCATGCACGATGGTGTGGCCGTCTTGGTGAAGGAGCAGGGCCGCCAGCGGCAGCCCGAAGAAGGCGATGCGCAAAGGAGAGCTGCGTTTGGGCTCAGGCGTGGCGTTCCACCGGCCCCGAGTTCACGGGATCGTCGCCCATCATGCGCATGACGGCGCTCTTCACCGCGTGCTCCACCAGCTGCCACAGCTGCGCGCGGTCGGTGGAGCGGCCGAGGAAGCCGATGGGAATGCGGAAGCCGCCCTTGTCGCGGCGTCCGCCACCGTAGGCGCGACCCTTGTCGTCGTGGCCGAAGGCTTGCTCGAGCCAGGCAGCGGGATCGACGCTCGGCGAATGGGTGCGGAGCGACCCTTCGATGAATCGCTCGCCCACCACGCCGTAGACGATGACGGTGTCGATGTCCTCACGGCGCACCAGGAAGTCGGCCGCCTGCGCGATGGTGTCGCGGTCGGTCTCGGACACGAAACCCACGCCGGAAGCGGCGAAATTGCGGCGTACCACCAGGCCGGTGAGGGACCGCGCGATGACGTCCATGGCCGAGGGCGCGATGGCCCGGCGCGAGAGATCGGTGAGCAGATCGCGGTCCACCGCCTCGGAGATCATCGCTGCCGCGCGGAAGTCTTGCGGGCGCGCCAGGGTGAAATCGTCGGTGTCGGTGGAGAGGCCGTGCATGAGCGCGGTGGCCACCCGGCGGTCTTCTTCCACGTCGAGATCCAGCGGAGACAGCTCCGAGAGGTACTCCACGAAGATGGTCGCGGTGGCGCCCACGTCGAGCCGAAGGTCGACGAAGCGCCCCTTGGGGGGCTGGTTCGCGCGGTGGTGGTCGACGATGGTGAGGACCTCGTAGTCCCCGGCATCGGCCAGGTCCGGCTCCAGCTCGTGGGCGTCGACCAGCGCCAGGAAGTCCACGTCGCCCGCGTCGCGGACGCTCTTGATCTTCCGCATGTCGACGTTGAGCAGCTTCACCAGCGCGCGGTTCTCGCGATGGCTGAGCTCGTGCGAGTACCCGATGGTGGTCTTCTCCACCCCCAGGCGCTGGGCGAGGTGGGCCTGGGCCAGGGCGCAGGCGATGCCGTCCGGGTCCGGGTGGCCACGCAGGGTGATGAGGAGGTGCTTCCCCCGGGCAGCGCTCATCGCCTCGACGAACGCCTTGGTGCGGTCGAGCGGCATTTGCGAGGTGATGGTCAGCTTGCGAACGGCTTCGCTCATGGAGGTCATTTTCGCCCTATCTGCGCCGAAGGTCGAGACCTACGGCAGTGGATCCACCATCCTACCTCCGGCACGGTCACTTTCGTGTGCCTATTCCTCGGGTTGCGAGGGCCCACGGAATCGCCGTGGCGCAAAGAAAGCCGTCGCCGGGCGCGTCGTGACACCCGAAGGCCCGCACGCTACGCTCCACCCCATGAGCTCGAAGGGCCATCCCCTCTCTTCGCCGGGACCGTTCTTTGCGGACCAGCTGAAGTCCGGCGATCCGTACGAGCTCTCCAACGGGCACGCGATCCTGGCGCCACCCACCGGCCAGCGGGGCGGCAAGGGCAACTTGCGCGGCGGTCGCGTGCTCGACACCGATCCTGACGTGACTTCCGCCGGAATCGACGTGGGGTTCTCCGCCGACCCCAAGCACCTCCGAGCGCCGGATATCTCCGTGGGCAACGTGGGCGACGGTCCCGGCTGGGCGACGAGCGCGCCGCCGCTGGCGGTGGAGTACGCCGACGTCGGGCAAGACGAGGCCGCGCTGCAAGCGAAGATCGGCGAGCTGTTCGCAGCGGGCACGCGCTACCTCTGGGTGGTGCGCCTGGCGAACGATCGCCATGTCGAGGTCCACGAGCCAGGGAAGCCGATGCGCGTGCTTCGGTCCGGTGAGACCCTTACCGCTCCCGGTGTGCTCCGCAATCCCGTGGCCGTCGAGGCCATGTGGGACGCGGGCGCCGCCGACGCCGCTACGCTCCGCAATCTCCTGAATCGTGCAGGATACACCGACATCGATGCGATCCGCCACGAGGGCATCGAGCAAGGCATCGAGCAGGGCATCGAGCAAGGCATCGAGCAAGGCATCGAGGCCGCACGCGCGACGCTGCTGCAGCTCGCCGAAGGCCGCGGACTCGCGCTCCGCGACGAGGATCGCGCGCGAATCCGATCCGAGCAGTCCATCCCGACCCTCATGCGCTGGGCCATGCGCGTGGCCTCGGCGGCCTCCCCCGCCGACCTGTTCGTGCCGTAGTTTGGGACCATTCTGCCCGCTGGTGGTAAGGTCTGACGCGTCATGTCAGCGCGAAAATTCAAGGTTGGAGTGCTCGGTGCAACGGGGATGGTCGGGCAGCGGTTCCTCACGCTGCTGGAGGATCACCCCTGGTACGAGGTGACGCTGGTGGCGGCCAGCCCCTCTTCGGCGGGAAAGACCTATGCGGAAGCCGTGAAGGGCCGCTGGGCAGTGGGCGCCGCGCCGCCGCCCCGCGTGGCCGCGCTCACGGTGAAGAACGCCTCTGACGTGGCAGCCATCGCCGCAGAGGTGGACTTCGTGTTCTGCGCCGTCGACATGAGCAAGGAAGAGACCGCGAAGCTCGAGGAGGACTACGCCCGCCACGAGACGCCGGTCATCTCCAACAACTCGGCGCACCGGCACACGCCGGACGTTCCCATGATGCTGCCGGAGGTGAACCCGGAGCACGCGGCCATCATCGAGGTCCAGCGGAGGCGCCTGGGAACCAAGCGCGGGTTCATCGCGGTGAAGCCCAACTGCTCGCTCCAGAGCTACGTACCGGCGCTGCATCCGCTCATGGACTTCGGTCCGAAGCGGGTGGTGGTCTGCACCTACCAGGCCATCAGCGGCGCCGGAAAGACCTTCGAGACGTGGCCCGAGATGGTCGACAACGTCATTCCCTTCATCAAGGGCGAAGAGGAGAAGTCGGAGCGCGAGCCGCTGAAGATCTGGGGCAGCATCCAGGGCGACGCCATCGTGCCCACCAGCCGCGTGCAGATCTCCGCCCAGTGCATCCGCGTGCCGGTCTCCGACGGGCACATGGCCGCCGTGTTCGTGGAGCTCGAGACCAAGCCCTCACCGGAGGTCATCATCGAGCGCTGGAAGAGCTTCGTGGGTAAGCCGCAACAGCTGGAGCTCCCCAGCGCGCCGCGCCCGTTCCTTCGGTATTTCGACGAGGAGAACCGTCCCCAGACCAAGCTCGATCGCGACGCCGGTGGCGGCATGGGCGTGACCATCGGCCGCCTTCGCCCGGACGCGCTGTACCACTACCGCTTCGTGGCGCTCTCGCACAACACGGTGCGCGGCGCCGCCGGCGGCGCGGTGCTCACCGCCGAGCTTCTCACCAAGGAAGGGTGGCTCACGCCCCGCTGAACGGCGGAGGCGGAGCGCGAGGTCGTGATGCGTGTACTCCTCACGGGTTCGTCCGGCTGGCTGGCACAGACGCTGGCGCCACGGCTGGCCGGGCTGGGTCACCACGTGGTGGGGCTCGACGTGAAGCCCGGGCCCTTCACCACGGTGGTGGGCTCGGTGGTCGACCGCGCGCTGATCGATCGCGTGCTCGCCGAAGAAGGAATCGACTCGGTGTGCCACGCCGGCGCGCTGCACAAGCCCGACATCGTACGCTACCCGCAAGCCGAGTTCGTTTCGGTGAACGTGCAGGGTACACTGAATCTGCTGGAGGCGTCGGTGGCCGCCGGCGTGCGGGGGTTCGTCTTCACCTCCACCACCTCGCTGATGATCTCGAGCCGCATCCGGGCCGGCAAGGCAGGCGGCGCGGAGCGCGCGGCGTGGATCACCGAGGAGATGCAGCCGCTCGAGCCACGGAACATCTATGGCGTCACCAAGCTGGCCGCCGAGCACCTGTGCCGCATGATGGCGCGCCACCACGCGCTGCCGGTGGTGGTGCTCCGCACCGGCCGCTTCTTCCCGGAAGAAGACGACATGGCACACGCCATCGAGCAGACGGAAGAGAACACCAAGGCCAACGAGTATCTGTTCCGGCGCCTCTCGGTGGACGACGCCGCCGAGGCGCACGTCGCGGCGCTGGCTCGCGCCCCGGAGCTCGGCTTCGACACCTTCATCGTCTCGGCGCCCACGCCGTTTTCGCCGGACGACTGCGAGCAGTTGCTGCGCGACGCGCCGTCGGTGGTGGCGCGGTACTTCCCGGCGTACCCGGCGCTCTATCGCAAGCGCGGCTGGACCATGTTCCGGTCCATCGATCGCGTGTACTCCGCCAAGCGCGCCGAAGACCGCCTCGGCTTTCGCGCCAAGACCGACTTCGCCGCGGTCCTGGCGACTTTGTAGCGCTCAGCGTGCGTCGCCGGCGGGGTTCTTCGCGTACCAGGCGACGATGCCTTCCATCTCCGGTTCGAAGACGCCGGGGGTCACCAGCGCCAGGATCCCCGCGCGGGCGTTACTACGATTCTCGAACGTGTGGGTGACGCCGCCCGGCACCAGCACGAACGCGCCCTCGCGTGCGTCGTGCCACACGTCACCCACGAGAATGCTCATGGTGCCCTCGAGCACGTAGAACGCGTTGTCCTCCGGGTGCGCGTGGGCGTGGGGCCCTTCGGTGTTGGCCTCGAGCCACCACTCGGCGATCGAGTACCGGTCCTGGGTCTCGGCGCAGTCGGCCTTGAACACCGCGCGAATGCGGCCCATCTCGTACGCCCTGCCACCGTTGGGCTCGAGCACGATGGGCTCGCGAGGAGCTGCTCTCTTCGCCATGACAAATAGTTTCTCATATGTGAAACTATTGTCAACGCTAGCAACTACTTCTTGGTGTAGACCTGCTCGAGGACCAGCGTATCCACCTTCCCGTAGAGCCTAAGCTCGGTGGCGGTGGCCGTGTACTCCGCGCTTCCCGGAGGGGCGATCTCGCTCGGGAAGGCGCAGGTCTCCGTGAGGGTGAGGGTGGCGCCGCTCGTCGCGATGGTGGCCGTGCTCCGGCGATCCTCGTTCCCGTTTTTGGTGCTGATCGCCGCGAACGTGTCCCCGGGCAGCTTCTCGAGGGTGAGCTTGGCCGAGATGGGTAGCTCGGTGACCGTCTTGTAGTACGTGGCGGAAGTGAGGGTGTACTTGCCGGTCGCGATGGTGCCACCCTTGGCCGCCGGCGGCTCGCCCGGGTTCGCCGAGGCCATCCTGACCAGTGCGCCTTCCTGCGTGAGGGTGTTGCACTGATTGCCGCCGTCGCTGCCCGAGCTTCCGCCGGAGCTGCTGGACGACGAGCTGCTGGACGACGAGCCGCTGCCCCCGTCGGGGGGGCCGGAGCTGCCACCGGAGGACGAGCTGGACGAGTCGAGCCGACCGGAGCAAGCAGTGACGATGGCGATGAGCGAAGCGGCAGCCGCGAGAATGCGAGTTTTCATGAGGGGCGCTCGACGAAACGGAAGGTGTCGTTCATCTTCGACCGGACGGTGCGCCCCCGCGCTGGGGGGCAGGGGCGCGCCGGGGCGCTACTTCTTGGTGTAGACCTGCTCGAACACGAACGTGCCCACCTTCCCGTAGAGCTTCAGCTCGGTGGCGGTGGCCGTGAACTCCGCATTGTCGGGCGCTCCGGCGTCTTTGGCCGGGAACGCGCAGGTCTGGGTGATGGTCGCTGCGGCGCCGCGCACCGCGACGGAGATGGTGCTGCGCGTCTCCTTCCCTTTGTCGTCGGTGGTGACCGCGGTGATCGTGTCACCGGCCAGCTTCTCGATGGTGTTCTTCGTCGAGATGGGGAGCGGGGTCGCCGACCCGTAGAGCGTGAGGGACGTGAGTGTGTACTTGCCGATGGCGATGGTACCGCCCTCGGCCACCGGCGCGTCTGCCGGGTTCGCGGTGACGGTGATCAACGCGCCCTCCTGCGTCAGCGAGTTGCACTGGTTGCCGCCATCGCTGCCCGAGCTGCCGCTGGAGCTCGACGAGGAGCTACTGGACGACGAGCTGCTGCCGCCGTCCGTGCTCCCGGAGCTGCCGCCAGAGCTCGACGACGAAGAGCTCGACGAGCTCGACGACGAGACCGGGTCGGGGCTGGAGCAAGCGGCGCCGATGGCGACGGCGAGCAGCGCTGCGGCAGATGCGAGAATGCGAATTTTCATGGGAACCTCGGAAGAAAGGGGAAGTGCTACGCGGCCAGTGTAGCCGAGGCGCGCCTCGGGGCCAGGACCGGCCCGCGCATTTCCGCCATGCTATCGTCCACCGGTGCGCAACTACCTCCGAGGGTTCCTCAGCCTGGCGGTCGCTCTCTCGCTCTCGCGCGTGGCGAAGGCCGATCAAACGCTGGTGTTCGATGGCGACGTGCCCGCCGGTGGCCCCGACCACTTCTTCGTGCCCTTCGAGGTGCCGGCGGGGACCGTGGAGATCGAGGTTCGCCACGACGATCTCTCGGAGGCCAACATCCTCGACTGGGGGCTCGACGATCCCAACGGGTATCGCGGTTGGGGCGGCGGCACCACCGAGCCGGCGGTGGTGGGCGAACGAGCTTCGTCGCGCGCGTACGTGCGGGGGCCGATTCCGGCGGGCACTTGGCGGGTCATCGCGGGCAAGGCCAAGGTGGTGGCCTCGCCGGCGAAGTACCACGTGGAGATCGATCTCCGCACCGCGCCCAAGCTAGCGCCCCAGGAGGGCAAGGTTCCGTACGCCGCGGCGCCGGCGCGCAAGACCGGGCGTCGCTACTACGCGGGCGACTTCCACACGCACTCGCTCGAGAGCACCGACGCTCGGCCACCGCTCGCCGAGATGGTGGCCTTCGCCAAGGGCCGCGGCCTCGACTTCATCGAGATCTCCGACCACAACACCATCACCCAGCTCGACGACTTCGACGCGGTGGGCAAAGCTTCGCCGGACTTCTTGCTCGTCCCCGGCATCGAGTACACCACCTATGCGGGCCACGCGAACGCCATCGGCGCCACGCGCTGGGTGGACCACAAGATTGGCCAGCCCGGCGTCACCATCGAGGGCGCGGCCTTGGCCATCCACGGGCAAGGCGCGCTCTTCGCCCTCAACCATCCGACCCTCGACATCGGGACCGCATGCATCGGGTGCGCCTTCAAGCAGCCGGTCGATCACGCGCAGGTGGACGCCATCGAGATCTCCACCGGCGGCGTGGTGCTCCTCTTCAAGCCCACTCTCGCGCTGTGGGATAGCTACCTCGCGGAGGGGCGTCACGTGGCGCCCATCGGCGGCAGCGACGATCATCAGGCGGGCAAGGACGCGGGTGGCTTTCAAGGAGGCATCGGCAGCCCCACCACCCTGGTGCTCGCCGACGAGCTCTCGGTGGCGGCCATCCTCGACGGCGTCAAGAAGGGCCGCACCGTCGTGAAGATGGTGGGCCCCAAGGATCCCATGGTGGAGCTTTCGGCCGGGCCGAAGGGCGCCACGCCCGCGGGCGTGACCGGCGACACGGTGGCGGCGCGCGCGCGCACGTTCCGCGCCACCATCACCGGTGGCAACGTCCCCGACGCGGCGGCGCGCTTCGTGAAGAACGGCGAGATTCTGGACGAGGTGCCCATCACCGCCGATCCCTTCGTTCTGGAGCGCACCTTCGAGGCGCCGGCCACCGGCGAGGACCGCGTGCGCGTCGAGGTGGTGATCGGATCGACCTTGCACACGGTCACCGGACACATGTGGCTCCGCCGCGATCCCGCAGGCCCCGACGATCGCCCGGTCGCGGCCGACTCCGGCTGCCAGAGCGCCGGCGGCTCCGCCGATGGGTGGGCCACGGGCCTCCTCCTCACGTTTGTCACCTGTATGTTGCAAGCGCGTCGCACGCGTCGATCTGCGGGGTAATCTCGCCC
>JABFRG010001097.1 GCA_013141295.1 Polyangiaceae bacterium | reverse complement strand
CATGTGGAAGCCGAGCGATCCGCGGACCTGCCCTTGGGAATCACCGAGCTCGCGCTCGGCGTCGGCATGATTCCTCTCGGTTTGTACCTGCGGAACGGCCTCGATCTCGAGCCCGGGGGCGGGGTCTTCATCGGCCTGGGGATCTCCTTCGGTGTCATGGGCCTGGTCAACCTGCTCCCCATCTTTCCGCGCCCGCTGGGGCTCCGAAAGGCGCACGCCTTGCTGCTCGCCGGGCGCGCCGAGGGAAAGCCGACCGGCGCGCTCGTGAGCGAGGCCGAAGCCCAGTGGCGGAGCCAGGCCGCCGGGGCCCGGAGCCTGCGCAAGTGGACCGCCGGCATCGGCGGCGTGATCGGCGCGACGTCCACCGGCATCGGAGCCGCGCTGGTGCTCTCCACGTCGCGCGGGGCCCCGCGTGACGAAGGGCGCGAGACCGCTGGCGCGGTGCTCGTGGGCCTGGGAGGCGCGCTCCTCGCGCTCTCCGTGTACCAATGGTTCGCGCCGTCCTCGGATGAACGGAACTACGAGGCGTATCGCTTCGCCTCGGGGCGGTTCAAGGCCACGCCGGCGGTGGCGTACGTGCCCGGCGGCGCTGCCTTCTCACTCCGCGGGAGCTTCTGAGTCAGGAGCGGCGGTCGAGCCACCAGGCGAGCCAAGCGATGCCCAGCACCTGGCCCAGGCTGGGGTTCACGATGGGCTTGGCGCTGCGGAGCTGCGCCTGCGGGCAGAGGCCGAAGATGTTGCGGAGCCGCTGGAGCTTGCCCTCGTCGACGCCGGAGGCGGTGAGGCGCCCACCGTTCTGCGTCTTCTGCACGCGAATGGTTGCAGACTGCACGTTCGAGAGCACCGTGCGGAACTCGCCCATGAGGCCCGCCGGCACCCGGCCGCGCACGATGAGGAGCTTGCCGTTCCGCACCGAGATGCAGAAGAGCTCGTTCGATCGCCAGGTCCAGAAGAGGAACACCACGAAGACGACGGCGAGGATCGGCAAGTACATGCGCGCGTGGATCTAGCACGCCCGGGCCCCGCGTCGAGCTAGCGGCCCTGACCCAGCGCGAAGAGGGCGATGCCCGAGGTCACCGATACGTTGAGGGAGTCGAAGCCCGGCGCCATGTCGATGCGCACCGGCTCCGTCTGCGCCAAGAGCTCGTCCGGCAAGCCGGGGCCCTCGGCGCCCAGCATCAGCGCGTAGCGGGGCGGCGCCCGGAGGGTCCGGAGATCGGCCGCCCCGCGCGGGGAGAGGCCGTACACGGTGAAGCCGCGGGCGCCAAGTGCGTGCAGGATCTCCGCAATCGGTGCCTGGGCGAACGGCACCACCAAGGCGCCTCCCACCGAGACGCGGATGCTCTTGCGGTAGAGGGGATCGCAGGTGGTCTCGTCGAGGAGCACGGCGTCGACCCCGAAGGCCGCGGCGTTGCGAAAGATGCCGCCGACGTTGTCGTGGTTGGCCAGCTGCGAGAGCACCAGGATCTGCCGGGGGCCGGGGCCCAGGTCGTCGAGCAACGTGGCCGGGCTCCGGGCGGGCCCGCGCTCGGCCACGGCGAGCACGCCCCGGTGAATCGGGAAGCCCACCACCTGGTCCATCACCGGCTGCGGCGCGACGTACACCGGAATCTCGAGGTGGCCCACCAGGGCATCGAGGGTGCGCGCGCGGGGCTCCGCGAGAAAGAGCGAGGTCACGCGAAAATTCGAGCGCGGGCCCAGGAGCACCCGCAGCACGTTCTCGCCCTCGCCGATGAACTGGCCGCCCCGGGAGAGATCGCGCTCGCGAACGCTGGTGTAGGCGGCGACCCGAGGATCGTCCGCGTCGGCGATGTCTACTCGCGCCAGAGGAACTTCCAGGGGTTGTGCTTGAGGTCGCGCACCATTTCCTGGACGTCGTCGTAGATGGCTTCGTCCATGACCAGGCCACCCACGGTGCCCTTGCCCTTCTTGATGTGCGACACGATGGACTGCGCGTCCGCCGCGGTGGCGTTGGCGCGGGAGGCGAGCTGCGCCATGTCTTCCAGCGTCTTCCGGAGCTTCTGCTGCTCCTCGGTGCCGCCGATGACCGCCGAGGCGCGGTTCATGTTGGCGAGGGCCTCGCGGGCGTCCTTCATCATCGGGCCCGAGTCCTTCTGGATGTCGGCGGTGATCTTGTCGACGTTGTCGACGGTGCGCAGCATCTTCGGGTTGTCGACGTAATTGGTGCGGGCGTGCTCGGTGAGGAGCTTGGCCTCGGCCGAGAGCGCCTCGATGTTCGACGCGGTCCGGTTGATGCGGTCCTTGTTGTCGGTGAGGACGCCGTTGAGGCCCTTCAGCAAGCCCGCGGTGTTGGTGGCGATGTCGCTGATGAGCTCGCGGTTGTTGCGGATGCCGTTGATGGTCGTATCGAGGAGCTCGTAGGCCTTGGCGAGGAAGAGATCGAGGCGGGGAGGGTCGATGCCCTTCACGATGGCGCCCTCCGCGAGAACCGTCTTCTGCGGGCTGCCGGGGTCGATGGCGAGAAACTGCTCGCCGAGCACGCCCTGGGTGGTGACGTAGAAATCGGCGTCCTCGTGGATGGAGTCCTTCACCCGCTGCTCCACCGAGATCTTCGCGCGGATGAGCACCCGGCGGTTGGTGCGGGGGTCGATCTTGCCGCCCAAGAACTGCAGCTCCTGAACCTTGCCGACCTTCACGCCAGCCACGCGCACCGGCGCGCCGGTCTGCAGGCCGCCCGGGTTGTCGAAGTCCACGTATAGCGTGTACGTCTTCTCGAAGGACAGGCCGCCCATGAGGAGCACGAAGGCGGCCAGGATCCCGATCGAGACCAGGATGAGGGCGCCGACTTTGACTTCGATCGAACGTTCTTGGGCCATCGCTCCCTACCGTACACGGGGCCGCCAGCGCCGTAAATCAGGCTTCGGGCGCCGTTCCTAAAGATCCATCGGGCCTTCGGCGCGGCCGTTGATGAACTGCTGGATGACGCCGTCCTGGGTATTGCGGAAGTCCTCGCGGGTGCCGAGGAGGCGGACGTTGCCTTTGTAGAGCATGACGATGCGGTCGGCGATGCTGAAGATGCTCATGAGATCGTGGCTCACCACGATGCTGGTGACGCCGAGCTTGTCGGACAGCTCGCGGATGAGCTTGTCGACGCGGCGCGCGCTCACCGGATCGAGGGACGTGGTGGGCTCGTCGAAGAGCACGTACTCGGGGTCGAGGGTGAGCGCACGGGCGATGGCCACGCGCTTGCGCATGCCGTCGCCCAGCTCCGGCGGGTAGCGATCGCCGAACTCCTGCATGTGCACAAGCTCGAGGCGGCGCCGGGCTTCCGAGAGCGACTCCTTCACCGAGAGCTTCTTGTGCTTGCGCAGCGGCAGCGCCACGTTCTCGGCGCAGGTCATGGAGTCGAAGAGCGTGGAGTGCTGGAACACCATGGCGCAGCGCTCGCGCACCGGGCCCATCTGCTCCTCGTCGAAGCGGGAGATCTCCTGATCGTCGAGCCAGATCTCGCCGCCGTCGGGGGAGAGCAATCCCACGAGGTGCTTGATGAGCACGCTCTTGCCGACGCCGGACGCGCCGATGATGAAGAAGCACTCGCCGGTGCGCACCTCGAAGGAGACGTCCTGGAGAACGACCTTGGGGCCGAAGCTTTTGCGGATGTGCTTGAACTGGATCACGCGAACCGACTCTCGCACAGCTCGCGCTCCCGTGAAATGGCGGTGCCTGCCCCCTGCGCAAGATGTGCGTCTAGGTGCCACAAAAAGGCTTTCCAACGCGGGCCTGCGGCGCGACCATCGGTGCATGAGCCGCTCCGAAGCCGAACAACGCCTCCGCATCGATCTCGCCGCCTGCTACCGCCTGGTCGCCCTCTACGGATGGGACGATCTGGTGTTCACGCACATCTCCGTGCGCATCCCCGGGCCCGAGCACAACTTCCTCATCAACCCCTACGGCATGCTCTTCGAGGAGATCACCGCCTCCAGCCTGGTGAAGGTGGGCCTCGCCGGCGACAAGCTCGAGGAGAGCCCGTATCCGGTGAACCCGGCGGGCTTCGTGATCCACAGCGCCGTGCACGCGGCGCGCGAGGACATCACGTGTGTACTCCACACGCATACGCCGGCTGGCGTCGCCGTGTCGTGCCAGAAGGGCGGCCTCTTGCCCATCTCCCAGCAGGCCACCATCGCGCTCGCCTCGCTCGGCTACCACGGCTACGAGGGCATCGCCCTCCGGGACGACGAGAAGCCGCGGCTGGTCGACGATCTCGGGACCAACATGGGGCTCATCCTGCGCAACCATGGGCTCCTCACGGTGGGCGCCAGCGTGGCCGACGCCTTCCTCGGCATGTTCAACTTGCAGCGCGCCTGCGAGATTCAAGTGCTGGCCCAGGCCGGGGGCGGGGAGCTCACCAAGGTGGCGCAGCCGATCCTGGACGGCGTGAAGGCCAACATCGGCCTCGTCACCAAGGGAATGGGCGGGCAGCTCGCCTGGCCCGGTCTCCTCCGTCGGCTCGACCGCGACAACCCCGGCTACGCCTCGTAAGCGTGCGAACCGTCCTCGGCACCTTCCGACACTTGCATCGCATGCGGGTGTCGAACGTGTTCCTGGTGGACGGCGGTCCGGGTGATCGCTTCCTGGTGGACACCGGTCACGCCGCCGAGCGTCCGCTCTTGCTCTGGGAGCTGCGGCGCTTGGGACTCGGCCCGCGCGATCTGACCGGTGTACTCCTCACGCATCGGCACTCGGATCACGCGGGCAACGCGGCCTTCCTTCAGCGCCACGGGGTTCGGGTGTACGCGCACCGGGCGGACGCCGAGGTGCTCGAAGGACGTAGGCCCCGCACGCGGCTCGTGCGGGGTGCTGGCTCGCGCTTCGCCGGCGTGCTGGCGGAGGTGGAGAACCTGTTTCCGGCGCGGCTGGTCCCCGACGTCGCACTCGAGGAAGGCGACGCGGTGGCCGGGCTCGAGGTGCATTGGATGCCCGGCCATACCGAGGGCTCGGTGTTCTTCCGGCACGACGCCACCGCTTCGCTCTTCTCCGGGGACACGTTGCTAGCGGCGAAGCCGCCGCTCACCCTGGAGACGGGCCTCGCGCTGCCGTATCCGACCTTCACCCTGAGCATGACGCAGGCGTACGCCTCACTCCGAGCCTTTCACGCGCAAGGGCACGCCTACGAGAACTTGCTCGCCGGGCACGGCCCACCGATCCTCGGGCGCGCGCGGGAGCGGGTGATGGCCTTGCCGGAGCTGCGGCAACGATAGCGCGCTCAGACCTTGGGTGGACGCTCGCTCGCCAGCGCGGCGCGAGAAGGCGACTGCGACCACTCCACGATCTTGCGGTTCAACGTCGACCGGCTGATGCCCAGCATCTCGGCGGCCACCGTGCGGTTGCCCCCGGCGCTGGCCAGCACCCGCTCGATGTGACGGCGCTCGACGCCGGCGAGGCGCGTGTCGCCATCGGTGCCCACCTTGCGCGGATCCGCCGCCGCCAGCACCTCGGGCGGAAGATGCTCGAGGGCGATGGGGCCACCGCGGGCGAGGATGAGCGCGCGTTCGAGGGCGTTGCGCAGCTCCCGCAGGTTGCCGGGCCAACCGTAGCGGGCGAGGGCCCGCGTCAGCTCGCGGGTGAGCTTCACGTCCTTGGCGCCCCGGCGCAGCTCCTCGAGGATCGCCGCCGCCATCTCGGGAATCTCGCTGGAGCGATCGCGGAGCGGGGGCACGTGCACCGGCATCACGCGCAGGCGGTAGTACAGATCGCTGCGGAAGGTTCCGGCGGCCACCAGGGCTTCGAGATCGGCATTGGTTGCGGCGATGAGGCGCAGATCGGCCCTCAGGTTCACCACGCCGCCCACCCGGCGGAAGTTGCGATCGTCGAGGAAGGAGAGGAGCTTCGACTGCACCGCCAGCGGAAGCTCGCCGATCTCGTCGAGGAAGAGCGTCCCGCCGGCCGCGGCCTCGACCAACCCGCGCTTCGGATGCGACGCGCCGGTGAAGGCGCCGCGTTCGTGGCCGAAGAGCTCCGACTCCACCAGGTTGGCGTCGAAGCTGGCGCAGTTGATCTCCAGGAACGGTCTTCGGGCGCGGGTGCTCCGCGCGTGGATGCGACGGGCGAGGCGGCTCTTGCCCACGCCGGTCTCGCCCAGGAGCAGCACCGTCACGTGGGGATCGAGCGCCGCGGTGTCGGCCAGCGCGTAGACGTGGCTCATGGCGGTGCCGGTCTCGCCTTTGGGGCCGTCGGCGGCGCTCTTCTCGGTGTCCGAGAGGATCTCGGTGGCCCGCCGCAGCCCCTGGAGCTCCGTCACCTCTTGCGACATGGAGCCCACGCGCAGCACGTGCTGGCCCACGTCCTTGATGAGAAAGAGCCGCTCCTCCACCGCGATCTCGAGGCCGCTGCGCAGGCGCGACACCTCGCGCATCGGGAGATCGCCGGACTCGACGATGCGCTTCTCTGCCAGCAAAAGCTCCTCGCACGCGGTGGCGGGAACCAGCACGTCCACCGACTGACCGAGCGCGTCCTCGGTGCGCATGCCGTAGAGACGCTCGGCGGCCGGGTTGAAGGAGACGATGCGTCGGTCCGAGAGATTCCAGGTGACGATGGCGCCGGGGGCCGCGCACACGATGGTGACCAGCTCGCGCTCGGCGATGCGGGCGGCCTCGGAGACCCGGCGCACGGCCACCACCAGCAGCGGTTCGTCGTCGGTCGCGCGGGTGACGCGCAGATCGACCGGAGCCTCACCGCCGCCGTGCCAGCGCACGCTGAGCCGAAGCGGCGTATCCGGATGCGGATCGTGCTGACCTTCGAGGGCGCGCCCCACCAGCTCCGGCGTGCCACCGATGAGCAGCTCGGAGAGGCTCCGCGAGAGGAGCGTCTCCGCCGGGTAGCCGAAGATGGTGCCGGTGCGAACGTTGGTGTCGAGGATCCGAAGATCGTGGGCGTCGACCAGGAAGGTCGCGTCCGGGAGCTTCTCGAGATACGTGCGGAGGTCGCGCGTGGCCATGGGCACCGGACCATTCTACGCGGACTTTCCCAAGATGCTCGGATCATCGGCAGGACGCGCCGGGGCGCCACCGATTGCCCTGTTCCCCCGCCGGAAGCTGGCCGATACTCGGGCGATGCGCGCTATTGCCTTCGCCGTCTTCTTGCTCCTTCCGGGCTGCCAGGGCCTTCGCACCGAGAGCACCGACCGCGTCGATGCGGCCGCGGCGCCGGTGCAGGTGGCGTCCATCCCCAAGATGGATCCGGTGGGGATTCCCGACATGCCCGCGGCACCGACCCCCAAGAAGAGCGACCCGGCCAAGGCGCCGCCGCCTCCCGCCAGCGCCAAGCGCGGCCCGCGCACCGTCGACTTCCGCTGCCCGGCCGGTCAAGCCCCGGGCGGCGTGGTGCGTGCAGGATGCATGTGTGGCAACCTCATTCTCGGCGACGCGTGCGGGGCCGGGGGTTTCAGCGACGTGACGCCCACCGCCACCGGCTGCCGCTTCACCTGCGATTGAGCGCGAAACAGTGTCTCAGGCGGCTGCTTCGTCGCCGGTCGGGGTCGCGGCTTCGAGGCGACGGGCCTTGCGGGCGGCTTCGCGCTGGGCGGCGAGCACCGCGCGATCGCGCACGATGGGCGTGAGGCGGCTCTTCAGCTTGGTGATGATCTGCTCTTGCGTGAGCACGTCCTCGCCCAGCTGCACGTACTTCTTGGCGAGCCACTGGTAGCGGCCGAACCAGAGCGCGAACGAGACCACGAAGAAGTCGGTGCCCGCGAAGACGATGGCGTCTTCCTTGGCGTACTTGGCCTGGTTCTTCCGGAGCTCACCGGGGTACTCGGTCCAGTGGGTGCTCGCCACCAGGTGGTGACCGATGTGGTAGCCGTCGTTGAAGCACGACGCGTTGTAGGGGCTGTTGATGCAGGTGATGCTGTTGGCGTAGGGGCTCTCCGGGCGCGCGGCGTCCACGAAGGCGTGCTGCCCCCAGTTGCCGGCCATCATCCCGAAGCGCATCATCGCGTAGGGGACGATGAACACCACCAGCGCCGCTCGCCACTCGATGCGGACCATGGCGGCCACGAAGGCGAAGAAGAAGACCTCACCGAGGAACGCGCGCCACGCCAGGCGCGTGCGCTTCTTCTTGAATAGGTAGCTGGGGAGCTCGAAGATCGTCAGCGTCATGAAGCGCAGGTAGTAGTGGAGAAAGCCGAGGAAGCTGTCTCGCTGGTACTTCATGGTGGAGCTGAGATCGTCCTCCAGGTTGTTCTCCGGGTGGTGCATCCCCACGTGGTGGCTGTAGTACGTGTACGGCGTGTTCCCGAAGAACGGCGTGATGACCGTGGGAATGATGTCGTTCATCCAGCGCATGCGCTTGAAGAGCGGCCGGTGGCTCGTGTTGTGGAGCATGAGCGTGACCGGGCCGTTCCAGCGGCCGACCATGATCGCGTAGGGGATGGCGATCCACCACTTGAACCACACGAACTGCAGCACCGCGAGCGGCCACACCGTGAGCATGATGGTGAGCACGAAGCGCACGAACACCAGATCGCGCTTGTCGGAGACGATCCCGTCGAACATGCGCCCGAGGAAGCCGTTGGGCGGGACGGGGCAGACTTCCGGATCGCGAAGCTCGAGAGTGGGCGCCATGCTGCGGTGGTAGCTAGCACAACGTGCGCGGCCCATCCAACGCCGGCAAGTTTTGCGCGTGACCGCCCAGCCTACGCTGCGTAGTCGCGTTCGCGCTGCCGTGTTAGGGTCGGCGCCTTGACCGAGCTGATCTTCCGGACATCGAGCTACCTCGGTTTCGCGCCCCCGCCCGACGACGAGGTCGAGCCGATTGCCGCGCTGGCGAACCACGCCGACGCGAGCGAAGGATTTCGCGAATGCACGCTCCGCACGGTGACCCTCGCGCTCGGCTTCGCGGGCGCGTATCTGATCGAGAGCGCGATCGACGCCGATCACCGGGCGGCACTCGTGGCGGTGAAGCGCGTCGACCGCGTGCTCGAGCTTCTCGGCGAGCTCGATGCGCGCCAGCTCGCCGCGCTCGGGG
>JABFRG010001103.1 GCA_013141295.1 Polyangiaceae bacterium | reverse complement strand
GGTGCTTATGCGTCGGTCGGTCTTCGGCTTTCTTTTGGTGATGGGAATCGTGGGGGCGTCGGGTTCGGCTTCGGCCGGCGAGCTCCAGGCAGCGGTGGGCCCCTCCGGGCTGGCCTCCACCTGGCGGGGTGACTACGGCGCCGGCACCGGCCTTCGGCTGGGCTTTCGCATCAAGAACCTGGTGAGCATCGATTTCGTCACCCGGAGCTCCTTCGTCACCGTCGACACGCGCATGGCCACCTGGCTCTCGGTGGGCGCGACCCTGTACGGACGCCTCGGCAAGGTCCGACCCTACGTGCGCGGCTTCCTGGTGCACCAGCACGAGGAGTCCATGTCGGCGGTGAAGTCCGACCCGTTCGGCTCGCTCCTCGGCGTGGGCGACGGCATTCGCCACCGCGGCGGCTTCGGCGGTGGGCTCGGTGTCGACGTGCCGGTGAACACCAGCGGCGCCTGGCAGTGGTTCCTGGGCGGCGGCAGCGACGCCACGTTCTTTCCCGACGTCCGCGGCCCCAAGCTCTACGTGGCACTGGGCGCATGGCTTGGCGTGAACTACTCGCTATGAGCGCCCGAACCCTCCTCCTGGTCGTTTCCATGCTCGCGCTACTCGTCGCCGGCTGCGGGGTCGACGAGGCCATCGGCGACCACCCGTGCCCGCCCGGCGGAACGACGCTCAGCTACGACAACTTCGGGAAGGCGTTCATGGACCGCTACTGCCAGAGCTGCCACGCCCAGGCCGGGGGCGGCGGGGGCCACCTGACGTCATCTGCGTCCTACGGCGTGCCCGCCGGGTATGGCTTCGGGAGCGCCGACGACGTGCGGGCCCATCGCGAGCGGATCTTCGCCCGATCGGCAGCGTCCAACACCTCCATGCCGCCCGGCCCGGACGATCCGCCCCAGGGCGAGCGGGACAAGCTGGCGGACTGGCTGGCCTGCGGCGCGCCCTGAGCCGCAGCCCACGAAAAGATTGCGAGAATTGGAGGCCACGGGGGCTCCGCTCGGCCCTCGCGGACCCGCTATTTGCCTTCCAACTTCCGAAGATTCGTGGCAAATCGACGGGAGACTTATGCCCACCTTCAAACTCGACGGCAAAGAGATCCCCTTCGAGCCCGGCGATTCCATCATTCGCGCGGCTTGGAAGCAGGGCATCGAGGTTCCGCACTATTGCTGGCATCCGGGTCTTTCGGCTCCGGCCAACTGCCGCATGTGCCTCGTAGAGATCAAGCCCCCGGAAGGGCAGCGCGGCGTCATGCTCGACATCGTCGAGTGGGACGAGAAGAACCAGCGCTACGAGAACAAGCGCAAGCCCAAGCTCCTGCCTTCCTGCCAGATGCAGGCGGTGGAGAACCAGGAAGTCCTGGCGGAGACGAGCCCCCACGTCCTCGAGGCGCGAAAGTACGTCCAGGAAGCGCTGCTCCTCAACCACCCGGTGGACTGCCCCATCTGCGACCAGGCCGGTGAGTGCAAGCTGCAGGACTACTGGCTCGAGCACCAGGGCACCAAGAAGCGCATGCGCGAGGAGCCGATCCACAAGCCGAAGGGCGTCGTGTTCGGCGACACCATCGTCTACGACGGCGAGCGCTGCGTCATGTGCACCCGCTGCATCCGCTTCATGGACGAGGTCGCCAAGGACCCGGTCCTCGAGATGCGCGAGCGCGGCAACCTCAACGAGATCATGGTGGCCCCCGGTCGCAAACTGGAGGGAAACTACACGTTCATGGTGGAGCACGTGTGCCCGGTGGGCGCCCTCACCACCAAGGACTTCCGCTTCAAGGCCCGGGTGTGGTTCCTCCGCAGCGCCAAGAGCGTTTGCCAGGGCTGCGCCACCGGCTGCAACGCGCACCTCGACTTCGACCCCCGCTACAACAAGGCCTATCGCTACCGGCCGCGGGACAACGAAGCGGTGAACAAGTTCTGGATGTGCGATCCCGGCATGATGTCGTACCACCGGGCCACCGAAGGCCGCGTGGTGTCGGCCTACGTGAAGGGCAAGACCAGCTCCGTGAAGAAGGCCCTCGACGAGGCGAAATCGCTCCTCGCCTCGGTGCCGGCTTCTTCGGTCGCGGTGCTCTTCTCCGCGCAGCACTCGCAGGAAGACAACTGGGCGCTCCGGGAGCTCGCGGCCACGTTCATGGGCGCCAGCAACCTGTACGTCACCGGCCTTCCGGACGGCTTCGAGGACAACATCCTCATCCACCACGACAAGAACCCCAACCGCGCCGGCGTCATGCGCCTCTCTTCGGCCATCAAGCCGTTCGAGGACTTCGCCAAGGACGTGGCCCGGGGCGCCATCACCCACGTCATCGCCCTCGGCGGTGAGACGCCGGCGGAGGTCGATCTCTCGAACGTGCAGATCGTCACCGTGGCCGCCTACGAAGGCGCCCTCACCAAGGCCGCCAAGGTCGTTCTGCCCGCCACCTCGTGGGCCGAAGCCAGCGGCACCTACGTGAACGCCAAGGGGATGGCCCAGGTCGCCGACAAGGCCCTCGAACCGCAGGGCCTCTCGGAGCCCGGCTGGAAGCTCCTCGCCGCCCTCGGCCAGGCGCTCGGATACGACTGCACCTGGGCCAAGCTCCGCGAAGTACGCGAGCGTCTCGAGCCCGCTGCGCCCGCGACCACCGCGACCGCACCTGCTTCGGAGCTTGCCAAATGATGACCTCGACGCTGCTCGTCGCCTCGATCATCAAGATCCTGGTGATCGTGGGCTTCCTCTTCAACGTGGCCGGCCTGCTCACCTGGGTCGACCGTCGCCAGAGCGCGATGATCCAGGACCGCGTGGGCCCGAACCGTGCGGTCATCAAGATCGGCAAGTTCGAGCTCCGGGTGTTCGGTTTGCTGCACACCGCAGCCGACGGCGTGAAGTTCTTCTTCAAGGAAGACTTCATGCCCCCCAAGGCCGACAAGCTGCTCTTCAGCCTCGCGCCCATTCTCGTCATGGTCCCGGTGCTCGCCCTGGCGGCGGTCATTCCCATGGCCGACACGCTCTGCCTCAAGCAGATCCACATGACCGCGATGGTGAACGGCGCCGAGCAGAGCTGGTGGCCCGCCGCCGAGCGCGTGGGCACCTGCACCACCGACTCCGTGGAGGGTGCGGTCTCGCCCCTCAACGTCGGCATCCTCTACGTCTTCGCCATGGCCGGGCAGGGGATCGTCGGCGCCGGTATCGCCGGCTGGAGCAGCGACAACAAGTTCTCCCTCATGGGCGCCCTCCGCGCCGCCAGCCAGATGGTCAGCTACGAGGTGGCCATCGGCCTCTCCCTCGTGGGCGCCATGATGACCTACGGCACCGTGCGTCTCGACGACATGGTCCGCTGGCAGGGCGAGAACGCCTGGGGCATCTTCGTCCAGCCGCTGGCCTTCTTCCTGTTCTTCGTTTCCGCGGTGGCCGAGTCGAAGCGCATTCCCTTCGACCTTCCGGAGGCCGAGAGCGAGCTCGTGTCGGGCTACTTCACCGAGTACTCGGGCATGAAGTTCGGCATGTTCTACTTTGCAGAATACATGGAAATCGTCACCAGCTCGATGCTGGTGGTGGTGGTGTTCCTGGGCGGTTGGCAGCTGCCGTTTTTGCACCGCGACGGCCTCACCATCGCCATCAGCGACGTGGTCCTGGTGGAGACCGTGAAGATGTCCCACCTCCTGGTGACCATCATCGGCGTCGTCACCTTCTTCGGGAAGACGCTGGCCATCTGCTTCATCCAGGCTTTCGTCCGCTGGAGCCTTCCGCGCTTCCGCTACGACCAGCTCATGCGCCTCGGCTGGCGCGTCCTGCTCCCGGCCGCGCTCGCGAACATCTTCATCACCGGGCTCGTGCTCCTCGCCATCCAGGACGCCGGTCCCTCGGTGCAGGGCGCGCTCAAGACCGCCGCCGACGTCACCCAGGGCATCGTGGCGATCCTCCTCGCCTCGCTGGCT
Organism: Polyangiaceae bacterium; assembly: GCA_013141295.1. Classification (GTDB taxonomy): domain Bacteria; phylum Myxococcota_A; class Polyangia; order Polyangiales; family Polyangiaceae; genus JABFRG01. The sequence goes on along the minus strand of JABFRG010001103.1, from coordinate 5,086 downwards.
CTCCGCGGCGTGGTCTTCGCCTTCTCGTCGCGCAAGATCGAGCACGTGCTCGTGGGCAGCGCCGCGGCCATGTCGAACGCCCGCGGCGGCACCAAAGACGCCCCCATGGGGGCCTGAGGTCTCAGGATATTTATGCAAGCCTTCCCCAAGAAGCCCGCGAGCCCCACCAACGCCACGCCGGTGGAGTACACCGAGAAGAACCTCACCACGCAGTCGTACCTGCCGGAGATCTTCAAGGGCCTCGGCGTGTCGATGAAGCACTTCTTCGCCAACACCCGCGACATGGTGAAGGGCCAGCGGCCCGATCCGGTCCTCGAGCGTTACTCGGCGGGCGTCAGCACCATCTCGTACCCGGAGCAGAAGCGCCCGTACCCGGAGCGCTTCCGCGGCGTCCATCGGCTCACCCACCGGGACGACGGCAGCCCCCGCTGCGTTGCGTGTCTCTGCTGCTCCACCGCGTGCCCGGCCCAGTGCATCTTCATCGAAGCCGGCGAGTACCCGGAGGGCGACAAGCGCCGCGGCTACGAGCGCTTTCCGGTGCGATTCGTCATCGACGAGCTCCGCTGCATCTTCTGCGGCTACTGCGTCGAGGCGTGCCCCTGCGACGCCATCCGCATGGACACCGGCGTGCACGCAGTGCCGTACGACTCGCGCGACCAGTTCATCTACGACAAGACCGCGCTCATGGGCTTCACCGGCCGCGACGGCGGGCACGTAACCCAGAATCCGCGGCACGAGCCCGGTGAGGCCGGCCACCCCGGCGTCGACCGCGAGCACGGTCATTGAGCTATCGCGCCGGGCTCCTACGGTGCCCGGCCTGCGGTGAAGGCCTCGAGCCGGTCGCGCACGGCGACGAGACCGTAGACGTATGCCCGGCGTGCGCCGGCGTGTGGGTCGACTGGTTCGACGGCGCCATCCACGACGTGGCCCGGGCGGTGGACTCGCGCCGTCCCAGCGGTGTTTCTTCGCCCGCGCCGCATCACACCTGCCCGCGGTGCACGGTGACGCTCGTGCACGAGCTCGCGGTGGCCATGGCCGGCAGCGGCCTCGAACAGCCCTGGGTGGAGCGCTGCGGCGACTGCGGCGGCGCGTTCGTTCCCAAGGCGTCCGTGGGGCTGTTCGCCACGATGGCGGCGCCCGAGGCGCCTGCCGGTGCGCCGGAGACGGGGCTCTGGGGGCGCCTCACGACGGCGCTTCGGGACCTGTTCGGCAGCGGCCGCTGACCCGCGCTTTCGCGGCCGCCACCGGGGGGCCACCGGCCCGTTGCGTCAGCGCCCTCAAAATTGCCTTTGAAGTCGCATAACGGCTTGCTTTTCGGTAATCTCCGCCGGCCATGTCGCCCCCTCAGCCGAACGTCGGCGAGACGGAGCGCGAACGAGGAACTTCATGAACGCAACGATCGACATTCTCCGCGGCGAGCTCGAGCGACTCTTCTCCCTCGAGGACCTCACGCAGATGAGCCAGCGCTTGCTGGGCCTCGACCCCCGAGACGTCGGTGGTGACACCGCCAAGGCGAGCTTCGCGCGCGCCCTCGCCGAGCGATGTGTCGAGGCCGACCGCGTGGAAGCGCTGGTCGACGTCATGGTGTTCGCGAAGAAGGTGGTGGACCCGCGGGTCTTCGACGCCGTCGCCCAGCACGGCAAGGAGCGCCTCGAGCCCAACAAGGCCTTCGGTGCGTTCACCGTCAAGCGCATCATCGAGGAGACCGAGCTGGCCTTCGTGGCCGCCTGCGATCGCGACGGCAAGTCGTACGTGGTGAAGCTCCTCAAGCGCATCGCCATGGCCGACCGCCGCGCGGTGCAGCGATTCCTCACCGCCAACCGCATGGTGGCCGCCATCGACCACCCGGGCCTCCCCAAGGGCCTCGAAGCCGGCGAGATCGACGGAAGCGCCTACGTGGCCTACGAGGCCATCGACGGCGAGCTGCTCTCCAAGCGCGCCACCCGCACCGGCCCGCAGCACTTCCAGGAGCTGAAGCCGCTCCTCCGCGGCGTCCTGGAACCGCTCGCGGCGCTCCACACCGGGGGCCTGGTGCACGGCGATCTCAAGCTCGATCACGTGGTCGTCGATCGCGCCCAGAAGGTGGTGCTGGTGGACTTCGGCGGCGACAAGCTCCGGCACCGGGCCGGCGCCACCAACGGCGCCTCGGGTCTCCTTGCGGTGCTCGGCTCACCCCGTACGGTGGCGCCGGAAGTGGTGCGCGGCAAGAACGCCGACTCCCGCTCCGACGTCTACGCCTTCGGCGCGATGCTCTTCGAGCTCCTCTCCGGCAAGCCGGTGTTCGCCACCACGTCGCCCACCGACGCGGCCTTCGCGCACCTCTCGCAGGAGCCGGAGGCGCCCAGCGCCAAGGCCCCGCGCGGCTGGATCACCAAGGAGATGGACGCCTTCGTGCTCTCGCTCCTCGACAAGCACCCGGAGCGCCGCCCCAAGGACGCGGCCGCGCTCATGGAAGCGCTCGAGAGCATCGGGAAGTCCACCACCACACAGGCGCCCATGGATGCCGAGCGCTTCGAGGGGCTCCGCAAGGCCCTGCTCGACGCCCCCACCAACGCGGACGCTGCCGTGGCCCTGGAGCGCGCGGTGGCCGACGGCGCCGAAGCCATCGCCGTGGGCGAGACCTTCGTCACCGCCGCGGGGGCCATCGAGGGCGAAGACGACGAAGCCAAGGAGACCAAGAAGGGGCTCCTGTACCGCGCTGCGCGCATCTTCGACGGCGCCGCCAAGGACAAGGCCAAGGCCGAAGAAGTGTACGTGGCCATCCTGGCGCTCGACCCCGCCGACGACGTCGCGCGCATGTCGCTCGAGTCCGCCCGCAAGCAGCTCGGCAAGTACGAGGAGCTCGTGGAAATGCTCCTCGAGCGCAGCCAGACGGCGGCCGAAGGGGAGGGGCGCGCCGACGCGTACGCCGAGATCGGCAGCCTCTACGCCGGCGAGCTCGAGGACCCGGAGCAGGCCGTTGTAGCCTACACGCAAGCCCTCTGCGAGGCCCCGGCCCGCAACCACTACGTCCACGAGATCGAGCGGCTCTCCGGCGACAACACCGCGCGCTGGAACGAGATCCTGCAGACCATGACCACCGCCATCCAGGGCGGCGCCTCGCAGAACCGCACGGCCCTCCTGGTCATCGCCGGCCAGTGGTACGAGAAGAAGCTCGGCCGCGCCGACATGGCGCTTCTCGCCTTCCAGCAGGTCATGCAAGCGGAGCCCGCCAACGAGGTGGCCATCGAAGGCCTCACGCAGATCTACCGCCGCGCCCAGCAGTGGCCCGAGCTGATGGGCGTGCTCATGGCCCGCGCCGACGCCTCGGCGTCGAGCCCCAAGGCACGCGACTACCGGGTCGAGGCAGCCGAGCTGCTGGAGACCAAGCTCAACGACTCGAACCGCGCGCGTGAGGTGTACGAGCGCGTCCTCGCCGAAGACCCTGGCCACGCCCGCGCCGGCGACGCGCTCGCGCGCATCACCGAGAAGGCCGGCGACTTTGCCACCCTGGTGACGCTCCTCGAGCGTCGGTCCGAGGCTCGCCGCGGGGTCGACAAGGCAGAAGCCATCGTCAAGGTCGCCGAGGTCTACGAGGACCACCTGAACGATCTCCAGGAAGCCACCAAGCGCTACGAAGCGGCGCTCGCCCTCGACGGCAAGAACATGAGCGCCCTGAAGGGCCTCGACCGCATCTACAACCGCACTGGTCGTTACCGCGAGCTGCTCGACACCCTCGAGCTCCAGGTGGCCGCCGCCGCCACGCCGCGGCAGAAGGTGAACCTCTACGAGCGCATGGCCGCGCTCCACGACGAGGAGTTTCTCGATCACGAGGCGGCCGCCGGCGCCTTGGAGAAGATCATCGCCATCGATCCTTCGAACGACAACGCGCTCTCCGGCCTGGCCCGGCACTTCCGCGCGCTCGACCGCTTCGATCGCGTCATCGGCATTTACGACAAGCATATCGGCGTCATCGCCGACGAGGGTCGCAAGGTCGACCTTCTGCTCGCCAAGGCGCGCACGCTCGCCGACAACATCGGCTCGCCCGAACGCGCCATGAAGACCTACGAAGAGGTCCTCAAGATCCGCGAAGGCCACGCCGGCGCTCTCGAAGCGCTTGCCCAGCTCAAGGAAGTGTCGGGCGACTCCCACGCCGCGCTCTCCGCCATCGAGGCCCTCGCCGGCAAGGCCGCCACGGCCGAGGCCAAGGCGGAACAGTGGGTCCGCGCCGGTCGCCTGCTCGAGTCTCGGGGCGACAAGGACGCCGCCATCGAGCGCTACAAGGCTGCCCTCGAAGCGAATCCCCGCGACGTGGCCGCCGGCACCGCCCTCCGCAAGGCCTACGCCGACCGCGGCGACGCCGGCTCGGTGGTGAACCTCGTGGAGCGTGAGCTCCAGTTCGCCGAGGGCGATCTCGCCAAAGCGCGGCTCTACGCCGAGCTCGCGCGGGTCCAGCGCACGCAGCTGAACGACTCGCCCAAGGCCGAGGCCGCCGCCAAGCGCGCCCTCGAGCTCGACGGCACCAACGCCGAAGCGCTCCTGGTGCTCGGCGATCTCGCCTTCGAGCAAGAGCACTACCTCGAAGCCCTCAAGCAGTACGACACGCTGGTGGGCCGGGTGCAGGTGCTCTCCAAGGAAGACGGTACGCGGCTCCTCGGGCGCTACATCGAGGCGTTCGGGCGCTCGAACCCCAAGCCCAAGTCGCCCTCCACCCCGGACGGCGGCAGCTTGCCCCCGCCGGCGCAGACCAACCCCCGGCTGGTGAGCGCGGTGGAGCAGCTGCAGGTACTGGCCGGCGCCGACGTGAAGGCCCTGGCCCACGCCGCCAACGTGGTCTTCGAGCACGGCGATCCGCGGCTCGTGAACCGCATCTACGAGGAGCTCTTCAAGAAGCACGACGAACGCCTGCACGGCGCCGATCGCGCGGAAGCGCTCTACCACCTGGGTGAGAGCTCGCGCCGCAGCGGCGAGCTCGACAAGGCGGTGCCGCCGCTCCGCGAGGCCATCAAGCTCGACCCGGCCAACCAGCGCGCGCTCCACTCGCTCGCCCGCATTTACGAGGCCACCGGCGATTGGGAAGAATCCATTCGCATGCGCAAGAAGCGGC
>JABFRG010000643.1 GCA_013141295.1 Polyangiaceae bacterium | reverse complement strand
GGGGGAGGGCGGCATCATCGGCCCCGGCTTCGGCGACGCCGGAGGCCCCTGTGTGGGCCTCGAGTGCAACAAGCCGAAGTGCTCCGGCACCAACACCACCACTCTCTCGGGCACGGTGTTCGCGCCCAACGGCGCCGACCCCCTCTACAACGTGCTGGTCTTCGTGCCCAACGAGGAGCTCAAGCCCTTCGACGATCAGATCACCTGCGAGACTTGCGAGAAGTCGGTCTCCGGCGCGCCGGTAGCAGCGGCCCTCACCGACACCGCGGGGCACTTCACCTTGAAGGACATGCCCGCCGGCAAGGACATCCCCTTGGTGGTGCAGATCGGCCGCTTCCGCCGCAAGATCACCATCCCGGCAGTTGCAGAGTGCACCGATACCAAGGTCACCGACGGCCAGGCGCGTTTGCCCAAGAACAGCGCCGAGGGCGACATCCCGCGCATCGCCATCGTGACCTCCACCTACGATCCCACCGAGTGCATCCTCATGCAGATCGGCATCGACGCGGCGGAGTTCACCGCGCCCACCGGCAAGGGCCGAATTCACATCTATCACGGGAGCGGCAACAACGTCGCCGGGGCCCCGGCGGGCGCAAGCCTCTGGGGCGACGCCAACACGTTGAAGCAGTACCAGCTCATCGCCATGCCCTGCTCGTCGTACCCGTCCGACGCTCCCTCGAGCGCCAACATCTACGACTACGCCAACGCCGGTGGTCGCGTGTTCGCCACCGATCTCTCGTACCCCGTGGTGTCGCAGAACAAGCCCGACTGGGCGCAGACCGGCGACTACTCGAACCCCGGTTTCTTCTCCAACCCGGCGCTGGTCGACACCAGCTTCCCCAAGGGCCAGGCGCTCGCCGACTGGCTCCAGAAAATCGGCGCGGCCAACGGCGGGAGCCTCTCCCTGTCCGAGACCTACAGCCGCGTGGGCGCGATTCGCGCGCCGGGGCAGCGCTGGCTCTACTCCGGTAGCAACACGCAGTCGTACACCTTCAACACGCCCACCGCGGCCCAGGAGAAGGACCAGTGCGGACGCGTGTACTACTCGAGCTTCCACATCGGCAGCGGGCGTAGCTCCACCGGTACCTTCCCCAGCGCATGCCGCAACACGCCGCTCACGGCCCAGGAACGCGTCCTCGAGTTCATGCTCTTCGACCTCGCGTCCTGCGTGCAGAGCGACAAGAAGCCCCCGGTCGTCCCCAAGTAACGACGGCTGCCGGTCTCGCGGCTTTCTTGGCCGGGAAGGGGCCCGTGCGATAGCGAATGCCCATGCGCCTTCGTTCCCTCGCTTGGGGTCTCTTCGCCGTCGCCATCACCGGCAACGCCCTTGCCGCCCCGCCCAAGAAGGCCAAGCGCGCGCCGGAGAAGCCCGCGCCCTGGACCTTCAACGTGACCCAAGGGCCCTCGCCGCTGGCGGGGATCTTCGCGCCGGTGGCCGCACGCACGCCCATCGCAGCGAGCGTCACGGCTACGCCCCACGAGCGCACCTTGGTGCGGGAGATTCACCCGGGCGATCCCGCTTCGGTTCGGTCGCTCCGTCTGGTGCTCGACCCCGACCACGACGGCTTGGTGAAGAACGCCACCCTCGAAGTGACCAACCCCGGCGACAAGAAGCAGCGCGTCACCAAGATCACGCTGGGGCCCCTGCCGGCGCACGAGAGCCTGGTGCTCGCGAGCTTCGAGCTGGTCGACGTCGACTTCGACGGCTACCTCGATCTGCGCGTGCTGCGCGACTGGGGCTCCAAGTGGTCGCGCCACACCTACCTCGGCTACGACCGAAGAGCCGATGCCTTCCGCTCCACGGAGCTCGCGCAGAAGCTCTCGCGGATTCCCAACGTCACCGTGTCGCCCAAGACCGAGCGGCTCGTGACGCAGACCGTCGGCCCATCCGACCCCACCTACGCGAGCTACGCGGTGGTCGCCGGTAGCCTTCGGCTGGAGCGCGAGTGCGCGTTCACGATGACGCTGGGATCTGCGTCCGAAGGCACGCTTCGGGCCCGGCTGCGCAACGGCGAAACCTTCCGCGAGGTGCGCTACGAGCGCGCGGCGCTGCCGGAAGATCTGGCCGTGGCCTGCGAGCGGGTTCGCTAGGCCTCGTACCACCCGGGGTGCGGACGCGCGAGTGCGCGCTACCATCGAGGTATGGACGGTCTCGACGAAGAGGACGCGACCGATCCGAACCTCGGATGGGTGCGTCGGACCGGCGTCATGGCGCGGGCGGTGGCCCTGGTGCGGGGCGTGCGCAACGCCTCACGGGCGGTGTGGCGTCGATTCCTTCGTCGAAGGCCCCGCATCTCGCGTCCCTTCACCATTCTCATCACCGGCGCCACCACCGGCATCGGCTATGCGCTCGCGCGTCGGCTCCTCGGCTCACCGCACCGGCTGGTGCTCACCGCACGCAAGAGCTCCATGGGGCGCTTCGCGAAGCTGGGCATCGAGGCCTCCGATCGCGTGTGCCTGTTGCCGCTCGACGTGACCATTGCCCGGGAGCGCGCCGAGCTGGTGGAGCACATCGAAGCGCGCTGGGGTGGCGTCGACGTGCTGGTGAACAATGCCGGCCTCAGCTTTCGATCGGCCCTCGAGCACATGACCGAGGCCGACCTGCTCCAGCAAATGGCCACCAACTATCTGGGGCCCATGGAGCTGACGCGGCTGGTTCTTCCGCACATGCGCGGCCAGCACTTCGGCAAGATCGTCAACGTCTCGTCGGTGGGCGGCATGACCGCCATGCCCACCATGTCGGCCTACAGCGCATCGAAGTTCGCCCTCGAGGGAGCCAGCGAATCGCTCTGGTACGAGGTGCGCCCGTTCGGCGTCTTCGTCACCCTGGTGCGCCCGGGCTTCGTGCACTCCGATGGATTCGAGAAGGTGCGCTACACCGCTGCCGGCGACACATCGCTGCGTACGCCGGAGGACCCGTATCACCGTCACTACCTCAACATGTCGGAGCTGGTGGAGGCGCTCATGACCATCACCTTCTTCGGCCCCGACGACGTGGCCGAGACCATCCACGACGTCATCGACGCCAAGAACCCGCCGCTACGGGTGGCGGGAACCTGGGACGCGCACCTGTTCGATGCCCTGCGCCGCCTGCTCCCGGCGCGCCTCTACTATCGGTTTCTCTACTCCACGCTCCCGCGCGTGTGGGAGTGGGGCGACCTGCATCCCGCGAACGGCTCGCTGCCGCCCAGCGCGCGCAGTGGCCGTTCGGTAGCTCCGAAGGCGCCGCCCGAGCTGCCGTAGACGACCCCGGGAAGTCCCCGACGGGGGACTACTGGCCCGAGACGAGCCGGTGCGCGAAGTGCGGGTTCAGGCGGGCGCGCAGCACCTTCTCGGCGGCGAGCTCGATGTCGTACTCGATGCGCTTGAACTCGAAGCGCTTGGCCTCGGTGTCGTAGACGGTGAAGCTGGCGCGGTTGTCGAAGTCGCGCGGCTGACCCACCGAGCCCACGGACACGATGTACTTCCGGTCCGGCTCGAGCACGAAGTCCGTGGACGGCAGCTCTTCCACCGAGGTGCGCGAGAGCGCGAACACCTTGCACAGGTGCGAGTGACCGATGAGCGTGATGTGGCCGAGCTTCTCCCAGATGGGGAGGCAGTCGCGGGCCTGCTCGGGCGCGAAGATGTACTCGAACTCCTCGAGGCGCACCGGCGAGCCGTGGCAGAGGAGCACGTTGTCCTCTTCGAGCCGGTGCTGGTAGGGCAGCTGCTTGAGCCACTCCATGTTCTCGCCGGAGATCATGGCGGCGTGCACGTCGAGCGCGTGGCGCGCGGCCTCGTAGTAGTACGAGTAGTCCATGCGACCCGACACCGCAGCGTCGTGGTTCCCGAGGATGGTCACCTTCGCCAGCTCGCGCACCAGGTCGGCGCACTCGTTGGGCGAGCCGCCGTAGCCCACGGTGTCGCCGAGGCAGTAGAAGACGTCGATCTTTTCGCTTCGGTAAGCCTCGAGCACCGCGCTGAGGGCTTCGAGGTTCGCGTGCGTGTCGCTGAAGATCCCGAGGCGCATAGACCCCTGACCGTATCAGAGTCTTCCGCGCGTGCGCCACCTGGTTCGTTCCGGCCTCTTCCGGATTATTGCCGCGCGACGCGGGAGAACGCGGTAGAAGAATTTCGGGGCTGCGGAAGGACCACGATGACCAGCGGAAACGGAAGCGGTAGCCGGAACGGGAACGGCCACGGGGGCCACGACGGCCAGGGTAACGGCGTGGCCGACGCTCCGGGCGGAGGTGTGGGCGGCATCGTCGGAAGCGGCATCGTCGACGCGCCGGAGCCGGACGACGACGAGGACGACGACGCCCCCACGCTTCATCCGGAACCCATCGAAATTACTGAAGATGACCCCACGACCCAGGAGCTCCCTCCGCAGGCCGTAGGCGAGCTTGCGGCGGCGTGCCAGCGGTTCATTCTGGGCAAGTACCAGGTGCCCCTCGACTTCACGAGCGACACGCTGAGCCTGGTGGATCAATACGTTCGTGAGGCCCGGGCGGAGATCACCCTCTTGCCGTCGTCGCTCGACCTCATCGCGGCCGCGGTGGGCGCCTACCTCGGCGAAGTGGTGCGTCGCACCTTCGGCGGCGAGTGGGAAGCCGTCGGCGACCACTCCACGTATCGCCTGTTTCTCTCCAAGGTGTACATGGCCTTCAACCCCCTGGGGATGGGCCGCGAAGCGCTCACCATGGATCCCGAGGACGGCTGGCACTCGCACCTCGTTCTGGACCCGAAGGAGCGCGATTTCGTCGATCGCCGCATCGCGGCGCTGCCGGAGGTGCCGGAGGACGAGTATTACCTGCCCAGCACGCGGTTCGACGTCATCTCGGTGGCCTTCGACGCACTGCGCGGCAAGATGATCGATCGCGGCGACGCCGGGGTGCGCTTCATCCGCCGCGACTACCGCTGACGTCCCGGCAGCCTCACTTCACTTCGCGGGTGTGTCCGGAGTACCCAGCTCGCTCTTGCCGGGAACGGTGACGGTGAGCGGGAGCTCCGGCGCGTCATCGAGGAAGGTACGCCACTGGAGCTGGTAGTGGCCACGAGCCAGACCGGTGACGAGGAGGCGGCTCTGCGGGGCCACCTGCGCGATGGGAACGCCGTCCACCAGCGCCAGTCGCATGGCGTCGGTGTGGTTCACCAGGAGCAGGCCCTTCGGGGCGGTGGGGTCGAGCGGTACGTCCACGATCTGGTGGAACTGTGCGAGCTCGCTCTCGGAGTAAAACGGGCGGCTCAGGGCCGTCGGGAGCTCGTACACCGAGAACGTCGCGCCCGCCGGTGGGCAGGCCAGCTGGGCGACGCCCAGGTCGGTGCGTCGGGTGAGGCGTTGCACCTCGAACTGCACGGCGCCGCGCCCGGCCCAGCGGACCTCGGCGCGCAGCGGCAGCTCGCCATCGAGACACGGCGCGCTGGTGGGCGAGGCATCGACCCACTCGGCCAGGAGCCGGCACACCAGGCCGCCGGCATCGCCCAGGTCGGCCACGCGGCCGAGCTCCATCGATAGACGTCCGAGCGGCGTGCTGATCTCCACCGAGCGCGTGCGCATACCGAGGCGCCAGCCCATGGCTCCGCTGGTGACGACGGTGCTCCCGAGGCTGGGCATGGCGTCGTAGCGCCCTTCGCCGAAGAAGGTGCGCATGGTGCCCGGGCCCAACGTGCGATAGCGCGAGCCACCGGCGAACACCAGGGCGTGGCCATAGCGGTCCGACCGCGCCCGGAGCTCGACCCCTTCCGGTAGCGGAATCGCCGCGCCTTCGAAGCCCACACGCATGCGCCCGGAGCCCAAGTCCACGGTGAGCCGGGCTTCGTTCTTCTTCTTCGCCTGCTCCACCAGCGCGACGTTGATCTCCGGTGCCCGGGCCGGCGGCGGCATGTCGGCGCCCCGCACGGTGGCCGATAGCGTGTAAAATACACTATCCTTGCCGAACGTCACGACGTCGGTGGGCATGGCCAGGTCGGCCCGCTGATTGGAAGGCGGAGGACCGGCATCGGCGCCGCCCGCGAAGGAGGCGCTGGCGTCCACCGACGACACCGTGGAGAGGGGAGCCGGAACGGCGCTGGCCTGGGGGCTGGAGCCGGCGTCGGGGACGTCGGTGAGGCCGGGCGCCTTGCAGGCCGCAAGGAGCACGAATGCGGCGAGTACACGCTGGTGGCGCGCCTCGCCCGCGGCGCTCATCGGCCCATCGAGAAGTCGCCGATGACGTGCACCTTGGGGTCGAGCGGAGGCGCCCCGGGCAGGTGTTGGGTATCGACGAAGACGCTCTCGGCGCCGGGGTTCTGCTGCAGGAGCACGTTGCAGTTGGCGGGCTCGTTGTCGAAGATGCCGACCACCTTGCCGAGCCGCGCGAGGTTCGGTCCGTGGGTGCGCTTGTACACTTCGTCCGGCATGTCGAAGTCCGGCTTGAGCACCAGCTCGGTGCCCGGAACCCCGATGGGGAACCCCTGATCGCGCAGGCTCTGGAAGCTACCGAGCCCCATGTTCGGGAGATCGCGACCGGTGAAGTACACCAGGTTCGCCCCCTTCTCGTAGCAGGCCTTGGCGAAGGCCACCGCGCCCGGCAGGGCCACGTCGTGCCGCAGGTATTCGTCCTTGAAGAAGCGCTCTTTCCAGTAGGTCTCGGCTTCGGCGGCGAGCTCCGAGTGGGTCACGCCCAGCTTCTCCAGCGAGTGCACCACCAGGTAGGCGAGGTCGTGGAGCGTGGCTGCGGCGAGCTTCTTCGCCATCGCCCCGCGCGGAGCGGCGTCGGGCTCGCGGGATTCCCAGTGGGCCGAGAGCTCCTTCAGAATGGCCACCGTTCGCGGGCGGTTGTCGAGGAGCGTGCCGTCCAGGTCGAAGACCACGCACTTTTGCGTTTCCCCTTTGCGGGAGCCGCAGCTCTCGACGATGCGGTGGAGGAGGGCCGCCTGTGCATCCAGCGAAAGGCGCGTGTACTTCGGGGATTCTGACATTGGAGGGTGGGGGCGTGTAGCATGAATTTCGGCGAGTGCAAAACCGACAGGCGTCGGGTAGCACTCCTGCTAGGAACCCCTGCCGATGGCGTCTCGCGACCATTACGAAGTGCTCGGCGTCAGCCGCTCCGCCACCCCGGAAGAGCTGAAGAGCGCCTTCAAGCGCCTTGCGGCGCAGCACCACCCGGACCGTAACCCCGACGATCCCTCCGCTTCGGAGCGATTCAAGGAGCTGAACGCGTCGTACCAGGTGCTCAGCGACCCCCAGCGGCGCAGCCTGTACGATCGCTTCGGCCACCAGGCCGAGGCGGTGGGCTCCCCGTTCGGGCAGTCGGGCCCCTTCGCCGGCGGCGTGGTGGACGTCAGCGAGATCAACATCGACGGCTTCCTCGGCGACCTCCTCGGCGTCTTCGGGGTCGGCAAGGGTGACCGCGGCGACATCAAGCGCGACATCACCGTCTCGTTCCAGGAGGCCGCCTTCGGCTGCGAGAAGGAGTTCCGCTACGAGCGCGTGGTCACCTGTGGCGACTGCCGCGCGACGGGTAGCGCGCCGGGCACCGTCCCCGAGACGTGCGGCGCGTGCCAGGGGCGCGGGCGCATCAAGTTCCAGCAGGGCCTGTTCCCCATCGCGGTGGAGCGCACCTGCTCGCAGTGCAAGGGTCGGGGCAAGCTGGTGAAGAACCCGTGCGTCACCTGCCGCGGCTCGGGCCTGGTCTCCAAGAGCGCGACTCTGCGCCTGACCATTCCCGCCGGCGTCGAGGCGGGCGCCACGAAACTGGTGCAAGGTGCAGGCAATCGTCCGCGGCCCGACAAGGCGCCCGGCGATCTCGAGATCACCATCCAGGTGGATGCGCACCCGTTCTTCCGTCGCATCGGCGACGACGTCGCGTGCCAGGTCCCCATCACCTTCGCGCAGGCCGCCCTCGGCGGCGAGATCGAGGTTCCCACGCTCCAGGGCAAGGGCAAGGCGCGCGTTCCCCCGGGGACCCAGCCCCATGCGGTGATCCGCCTGAAGAACCAGGGCGTTCCCCACCGGGTCGGCGTCGGCCGCGGCGATCAGTTGGTGGAGGTGACCATCGAGGTTCCCACCTCGCTGACCGACCGCCAGCGCGAGCTCATCGAGACCTTGGCCCGGGAGCTGGGCGAAGACGTGCAGCCGCAGCAGCGCACCTTCATGGAGAAGCTGAAGTCGCTCTTCGGCTGAGCGGAGCTGCCCGGCGGCACCCTTTCGCACCGGTGCGCGTACCGCCCGACGCACGGTGGGCCCGGATTCACGACGGATCCGTGACCGACCGTTGACGAAGCCGGGGCGCCGCGAGGTCATTAACTGGTTGAATCACTCGACAACATCGCGGGATCGCCGGGGGTTCCGCCGGATGGCCCATCCGCCGTCGGGTCGGCGCTGGAGGCGGCCCGGCGTTTGCTCTTCTCTCGCCCATGCACGTCGATCTCGTCGTCACGTTCTCTCCGGTCGGTGGTGGGCACAAGGGTGCGGCGTTGGCCCTGCAGGAGGCGGCCGAGGCCCGCGGCCTTCGCACCGTGCTCCTCGATGCCTTCGATTTCGCGCCGCGCTGGTTCGGCGACATGTACCTGCGGGCGCACTTGACCGGTCAGGGGCTCGTGCCGGACCTGTACGGCTCGGCCTACTCCGCGGCGAACCATGCGCGTGGGGTGCTCGCCCCTTTGCGCCGCGGCATGGACGAGCTCACCTTCGCCAAGCTGGGGGCTCACGTGCGCGACCTTCGACCTCGCGCGGTGCTCGCCACGCATCATCTTCCGCTGGTGGCGCTCGCCCACGAGCGTCGGCGAGGGAGGCTCACCGCGCCGCTCGGCTGCGTCGTCACCGACTACACGGCCCACGCGGTGTGGGCCGAAGCCGGCGTCGACCGCTTTTTCGTGGGCGGACCCTTCGCCGGCGACGAGCTCCTCGAGCTCGGGGTCCCGCTTGAACGTGTATCATGCACGGGAATTCCGGTGCGCAACGCCTTCGAGCGCGCCCCGGCCTCGCGCCCCCCGTGCCACGGCAACGGCCGGCTCCGCGTGCTGCTCACGAGTGGCGGCTTCGGAG
>JABFRG010000337.1 GCA_013141295.1 Polyangiaceae bacterium | reverse complement strand
CTTCCGGAGAGCCGCTTTGCTGCCTTCGCGGCCTGGGTCGACGCGGGCATGCCCGCGGGCTCGTGCGACGTCCAGCCCGAAGACTTCGACACGCCCCGGGTGTGCACCAGCGGCGTGGTTTGGAAGGACGATGACGACGACGATGATCTCCTGAACCCCGCCCTGGCGGACGGTGACGATGGTTCCGAGCGCATGAACCCCGGTCGCGCCTGCATCGACTGCCACACCCGCGAGCGAAAGGCGCCGCGCTTCTCGGTGGCCGGCACGCTGTACCCGACTGCGCACGAGCCGGACGATTGCTTCGGTGTCGACGGCGTCGCCAAGCGCGCGCGCGTGATCCTCACCGGCGGCGACGGCCGCGACGTCGAGCTCGCGGTGAACGAGGCCGGAAACTTCTACACCAAGGGCGCCCTAGCCATGCCCTACCGCGCGCGCATCGTCGTGGATGGCCGCGAGCGCGCCATGGCCGCCGCCCAGACCAACGGCGACTGCAATACGTGCCATTCCGAGAAGGGCAGCCAAGGCGCCCCCGGCCGCATCGTCTTGCCCCGCTGAACGCCGCCGAGGTGGCAGAACGCACAGGATGACGATCGAGCGGCCCTTGGCCGTGCCGCGGAAGAGCGTGCGCAGCGGGGCGGCGCCCGACCTGCCTCCTGCACACGTACCTTCAGGCGGCTGCACGGGTATACATGTCCCATCGCACCGTGAGCCAGGCCGAGTACGAAGCCGTCATGGGGCGCCTCTCGAAGTCTGCCAAGACGTTCTCCATCGGCCACGTCAGCCGGAACTACCTGGACACGATCCGCGGCGCCCTCCCGCTCGGGTGAGGGGCGCCTGGTCACGGGGGTGAACCAGGATACGGTCGTTCACAGGGCACCGACCGTGAGCAGGTATCGTCCGCCCGACATGCCCACGCCGCCGTCGCCGGTGGCGTAGTAGCCGTCGATGCGAACTTTGTAGAGCTTGCCGGTGCCGCCGCGGATAATCCACGCTCCGGCCTTGGGCGTTACCTGGTTGGTGGCGCCGTCGTAGTCGTACCAGCCATCGAAGCTGGTCTTCACCGCGCCGGTGGGGTCGAGCAGCGCGTTGCACTCGGCGTCGAAGAAGGTCTCGCGGGGAAACGTCTTTCCCGCCGCGTCGGCGGCGGTGAGCTCGCCCAGCGACTTTCCGGGAAAGAAGATGCCGCCGCCGGTCCCAGGGCCGCCGTCGCCGCTGTTGGCGAAGAGAACGGGGCGCTTGATGGCCAGGTCCCACGCGGTCGACGAAGCAGCAGAGCGATCGGTCACGGGCGCCCGGGTCGCGGTCTCCAGGTTGATGTAGATACGCGGATTGGTGCCCTGGGCCGCAGTCCCGCCCGCCGATGCGTCGACGTAGACCGTTCGGAGCCCTCCGCTGTCGGCGAGCACGGTGACCTCTCCGGTAGATACAGTGTCGATGGGCTTGAGCAGTTGCTCCTTGGCCGCGGTGCAGGTGGGGCCGGCGTCGATGCCCGCGTCGCCGCCGTCGACGATCGCCGCGGACCCATCGGCTACCGACGCTCCGCCATCGGGCTCGACGCCGGCGTCGGCGGACGAGATCGCGGGGCTGCTGCTGCTGCACGCCGCAACGGTGGTAGTCGCCAGGAGTACGAAAATGACATGACGCATGCGTGCTATCCCTTCACCGGTTTGAAGCGAATCATCACCGTTCCCGGCGAAGATGCTGTGGGGTTTTCGAAGCGCTCGAAGCCGAGCACGTACTTCTGTGTTCCTGCGGCGTCGACCACCAGCCACGCGACGCTCTTCGGCGTTCGGGCGCCGACGTCGGCCCACGCATTGCCGAAGACGCTCACCACGTGGTCACCCCGCAATGCCAGGCTCCGCAGGGCGCTGGCGTCGACTGCCTCGAAGCGCGCTTTCTCGCTATCGGCCGAGCGCGCCTTGACCTGTTCCACGGTCTCGCCCGCGGTCTCGGCTTCGCTCACGTCGGCGGCCCCCACGCCGCGGGGCCCGCTCAGCTCGCCGTTGACGAAGATGCTCGAGCGACGGAAGCAGAGATCCCAGGCCGAGGAGGCGAGCGCTGCGGCTGGCGTGAGCATCGTTCGCTTTCCGGTGGCGAGATTCAGGCACTCGCTCGGCGCGCTCTCGGGCGCTGCGGTACCGCCCGCGGTGCCGTCGAGCTGGTCGAGCTCCTGGGTCGCACCATTGCCCACTTCCGCATAGCGAACTTTGTAAAGTCCACTCACCGGCGCCCCGTCGCGGTCACCGTAGTATCCGAGGACCTGTACCTTCCACAAGCGATCGCCGCTCTTCACGCCGTAAACGTGAAAACGGCTCCACAGCGCGTGCGCCGGCGCGCCTTCGTATTTGTACCAATCGACGAACGCGCCACCCGGCTTGTCCTGGGTGATGAACGGAATCTCGGGCGCCAGATCCGAGAGGAAGACCGGGGCGTCGAGCGGGCCGAAGCCGCCGCCTTTGCCGGCGCCGGAAGGTCCGCTGTTCGTGAAGACGTCCCAGCCCTCGAAGGCGAGATCCCACGCTTCGCTGGGCTGTACGAGGCCCAGCGGCGCCAGTCGCAGGTACACCCGCCCGCTCTCGGGCACCGGCACCGCAAACGGCGTCCCGCTCAGGATGGCGGCGCCCGTCTGGCCGGCGTCGGCGACCGCCACCGGCGCCTTGGGCTTCACCGCGGCTTCGTCGGAGCACGCAGCAAGGAGGAGTGTGACGTAGACTGCGCGCCTCACGAGGCCACCGCCCGGTGCTCGCGAGTACGCACCACGTCGTCCACCAGTGCGCGCTCCAGTTGCGCCAGCCGCGCGGGGTTCGGGAGCACCAGACCCGCGTGCGTTCGTCGCGCGAAGATGCCGAGACGCACGTAGTCGCTGGTGCGGGTCTTGGTATCGCCCAGGACCATCTCGTAGAAGCCCAGCGTGAGGCGCGAAGGTGTCAGGATCGATACGCCCGCGACCGGGTGCCAGAGCTGCAGGTGCCAGAAGCCCCGGGAGACGAAGTACTCGAACTTCCGCCCGCCGAAGATGCGCACCTCCCGGAGCCCTTCGACGAGTGCGAGCTCGCGTTCCCGGGGATCGTGCGGGGAGGGAGGAAGAGCGGATTCGAGGGCGATCATCGTCCCGCTCCGATGAACGCGAGGGTCATGGTTCCGCGATCGTTCTGCGTGCTCGCCATGACGATGCGCCCTCGATAGGTGGCGACGTTCGCGTGATGGGTGTCGAAGCCGACGTCGCCGGTGAGAAGCGACCAACGCGAGGTCTTTGGATCGAAGACCTCGATGGACCGGTCGGTCTCCAGGGCACCACCGCTCCCGCGCGTGTTTCCAGAGGCCGCGTAGACCTTGCCGTCGAGCGCGACGAGCCGAGCCGACAGGCGCGTCTTCTGCGGGCAGGGCATGGCGCGGTACTGCTTGCTCGAGAACGAGTAACGCAGGCAATCGTCCACCAGCTTGAAGCTCTCGCGCATGCCACCGACGATGAAGTACTCGTCACCGAGCGTGACCCCGCCGAACGCGCGCCGCGGACCCGGCAGGGGCGCGCCCAGATCGCCGAAGCCTTGCGGCGCCTTGGCGACCAGGTTGGTGGTCACGTGGTCGAAGGCGGCGTCGCCGCTCCGCGCCGGATCGTAGTTGAGCCCTCCGAAGACGTAGACCTGGCCCTCATGCGTTGCGAGGCCGAACTGCGTGCGCCCGGCGGGCAGGTTCTGGGCGGGCTTCCAGGTCTCCGTGCGCGGGTCGAAGGAATAGCCCTCGTTGAAGGACACCGCGGCGGTCCCGTTGTGACCGAAGCCGCCGAGCGCCAAGAGCTCGCTTCCCACCCATGCAACCTGCATCGATTGTCGCTTCTGCGGATACGTCCCCACGCGCGTCCAGGTCAGCGAAGGCAGGTGTAGGCGATGGCCCTCGTCCACGAAATTACCCGGCGCGAAGTCGTGCTGTTCGAGGCTGGTGTTGCCGCCGAAGACGTACAGGAAGTCCTCGTGGACGAAGATCGCCTGTCGATTCTTGGCTTGCCCCGGAAAGGCAATCTCGACCCGCGCCACGTCTCCGGTCTTTTCGAGAGAGAGCACCTCTACCAGCTTGGTGCGACCGTGGGTCTGCATGCCGGTGATGCCTCCGATGGCGGCCAGTTGCGATGGGCCCACCCACGCCAGACGATGGAACATCCTCGGGAAGGTCAGCGTGCCCAGCGCTCCCCAGGCGCCGTCGCGGAGCTCGGACACCGCACCATCGCGGGTGGTGATCACGAGCGTATTTTCGTTCGCGATCGCGGCCATGCCGAAGCCGTCGCTGGGAAGGTCCGGGCCGCGGCTCCACGTGCCGGTGGCGGGGTCGAAGATGCTCACGGTCCGCGAAGGCTGCTTGTCCGCGCCGAGCCCGCCCATGAGGTAGAGCTTCTGGCCCACCGCCACCACGCTTGCCGCACGCGTTCGAATCGGTGCTGCGATGGACTCCCACTTTGGTGTCCGCGCGGCGAGGTCCATGCGCAAGATGTCCGTGGCCCACTCGCCGCTCTGCTCGCTGCTCCCGACCTGCCATCCGCCCGCGAGATACACGGTCGAGCCGATCATGGTGGCGTCGAGCGACGAGCGCTCCTTGGGCAGAGACGGAAGCGCGCGCCAGGCGCCGGTCTTGGTGCTCCAGCATGCGGCGTCGGCGACCGATCGCATGGACGTCTCCACGCGGTTGCCGCCGAAGCGACAGAGCTCGCCTCCGTGCGCGACCACCGCGAGGCCTTGGAGTCCGTAGGGGAGCTCGTCCACCTTGCTCCACGTGCCCGGGGTCCCGCGCGAGAGCTTCCAGATGTCGCGCGACTGGCCTTCGGCGGTGTAGCGATGCGGCTCGCCGCCGTAGCCACCCACCAGGAAGACGTCACCGTTCAACACCGCGCTCCCGAAGCTGGTGAGGCCCTTGGGCATCGCGGCGAGGAACGAGCCTCCAACGACGATGCGCTCGGCCGCTTTCGCGGCAGGCATCGCCGTGGTGGACGTGACGTGCGGGGGAGCGGGCGCGGCGCCGGCGCAGCCCCAGAGGAGCGATGAAATCGAGACCAGCAGCCAGTTTCGGGTCATTTCCGGCTCCCCTTATTGATAACGAAAATGATTTTCATTATCGTTAATGGATCGAGAGAGGCCGCTCGGTCAAGGGAAACTTGTGGCGCAGCGTCTCGCGGTCGCACTCGGGGGAGCCTCGCGCGGGCCGCGGAGGAGGCGAAGCCTGTCCAGGCAACCTTCCAGGTCGTAGACTCTGGTGCCGCGTCCCCGATGACCACGTCCTACGCCTACGCGCTCGAGCAGCTCCTCACCGACCAGGAACACGACCTGGTGGCGGATACGATTGCGCCGGTGCTCGCGTGGGTACCGGGCAAGACCACGAAGAGGGCTGCCCAGCCCTTTGTCTTCGAGCTCGAGCACAAGCTCTCCACTGCGCCGGCGAAGACCGTGGCGATTCACCTCACGTGGGACGTGGCGAAGCTCCAAGCTCGGATCCCGGGCCTAGCGGCGCACGCGGAGCGGCTCAAAAGCGGGGGGAGCGCGCAGCGCGAGCACGTCCCCGAGCTTGCTGCCTATGGGCTCGCGTTCGTGGCTATCTCGGTCCTCATGCCCGGTGTGCGCGTGCTCGCCTTTCGGAAAGGGCTAGCGCCCGACCTATTGTTCGACGTGACTCCGGGCGCCTTCAAGGGCGTCGAGGTGGCCGGTCGGAGCACTGGGGGCGCGGCCAGTCTGAGGGGCGTGCGGGACGGGACGCCGCAGACAGCGGGGAAGCCGGCAACCCTAGGCAAGGCAGCACAGCTCGTGGCTCGCGCCGACGTTGCCGAGGCGCATATTTCCCTCTGGTGCGCATCCCCGCGCGTAGCCATACAGCAGAAGGTCAAGCCATGAAGGGCGCCGCGAACGTGGATATCTACCAGGCTCATCTGATGTCCAGCTCGAAGCTGAAGATGAAGGCGCTCGGCAAGCTCGCAGAGGGAACGACCGCTACGGATTTCGAAGCGTGCGTGCTTCTCCACGAAGCCGCCCGTAGCGAGGAAGCTGCGCTCGCAAGCTTGCCAATGGCCCCGGCGGAAACCAGGCTCGCTACAGCCATCGAGCTCTGTTGGTGCCTCGTAGCCGGGCGCGACCCGCCCGGCGCAGCGACAGCGTGGGGCGAGATATTGCGATTGTGTACGGTCGTCGGGTCAAAGAACGCACAGCCGATGCTGAGCCGCATCGAGCCGCTCTACATGCGCGCTCACGACGACTTCGTGAAGCGCCTCTCCAAATGCAAAGGCCTTGCCGCCGCCAGGGCTTCTCGAGTGCTCGTTCCGTCTTCCGATTCGGAGGCGAAGAAGACGCTCGTGGAGGTCGAAGACATCCTCAAACACTATCCCGGGGCGCCGAGCCTCTGGTGGGCGAAGTACCGGCTCCTCGAGCACCTTCATCGGGTCAAGGAGGCGTGGGACGCCCTCTTGCGGGCTAGGCAGCTCGAGCCGCAGCGGGCCAGTTTTCTCGCCACGAGCCTGTTGCTCTCGGTTCGCGCCAGGTCCGCAACGGAAGCGTCCGAATACGTGGCATCTATCCGTTCCCGACTCGAAAGTGCCGGGGCAGAAGTCTGTCTGTTCTATGCACTCGCAATGATAGAGCTGGCGCACAAGGGTGCTAGGGAGGAACGCTTGGCGGCGGCGCGTGATGCCGCGAACGCCGGGCTCGCTCAAGCTGGGTCGACGAGCATGCGGAACGCGCTCCTCGCAGCGCAACTGCTCCTCGTCGCACTTGACCATGGCGAGAAGCCCACCCTTGACATCTTCTATCGCGCCGATCTCGGAGACATCGCGGCGTCGATGCCAGCGGGCATTGTTGCCCTATCCACCGTGGTGAACGCCGTGGCTTCGCTAGCTGCAGCATAGCGAGATAGCGCTCGCCTCGGCACGTACGTGTCAGCCGCGTTCGGGCTTCCGTCGTCACCAATCGTCGTCGACCTGGTTCGCAGCAGCGCGACGAGGTGCTGAGGCCGCACCCGAATGGGCGCGCACGCGTTGGCGCCAGGAGTCAGGACACGAAGGTGGAGGAATTTCGTGGATCGCGGGCTTCTTGTTGCATGTGGGGGCGCACCTTTCGCATTGAGCATTGGCGGACACGTCCTGACCGGTGCGGTACGATGGCGCGTGCTTCTTCCCCGATGGCTGGCGCTGGTGCTCCTGACTTCCTGTGTATCCTGCAGCCGTAGTGCGCCGCGCTCGCAGGCTGCCGTTGCCGCACCGGCGTCCAGCGCGGTCCCTCCGGCAGCTTCGGCGTCTGCCACCGGTGCTCCGCGAAAGGCTGGGCCGCCGACCTTCGAAGGCCCCTCCAACGTCGTGCAGAGCATGGCGCTCACCGACGCCGGGCAGGTGCGCTTCGTGAACGCCGCCTCGCTGGTGGAGTGGACGCCGGCCACGTCGGCCATGACCAAGCGGCCGATTCCCTTCGACACCCTCTACACGGCCGCGTCCAAAGCGCCTGCCAAGGTGACCTTCGGCAAGGAGGGCGAGCTGTTGCTTCCGCCCATGGCAGCGCCTGCGAGCTGCATCGCCAAAGCCGATTGCAAGCGGAACGCCGAGGCCACCGAGGCGGAGGTCTCCTTCGAATTCTCCGACGATGGCCAGCGTGTGCTCTTCGCCGCCTGCGAATTCGCGGTCTATCCCGCGCTGTGTGCGCTGAGCGTCTTCGACTTCGCATCGGGCGCGGTGGTGGCGAAGCTCTTCAGCGGTGGGTGGACCGGCGGCGTGGCACGACATCTCGCGCCCAAAGGCGACTATGCGATCCTGGTGGGCGTGGGGCGAACCGAGATTGTCTCGCTGGCCTCGCAGAAGATCGTCTTTTCTGCGGCGTACACCATCAACGACTTTCCGCGGTTTCGCTTCGTCGACGAGCACACCGTCTTGTTCTCCGCCGCCGGCGAGCTGAAGGTGGTGGAACTGACCACCGGCAAGCTCGTTCGTCGGAAGGTACTCGCCGACGACACCACCTTGGAGCTGGGGCCCGACGGTCGCCGGGTGTTGCTCACGGGCACGGGCTTCGCGGTGTGGAGTGCGACGACCGGTGTCACCGTGAACGCCGTGAAGGGTCCGCCCCGATGCGCCGACTGCAAGGGCGAATGGACCAGCGATCGGCACGTGCGCTTCTCGGGCCTGGGCGCAGGGCGACCCGACGTGCTCTTCGACGCCGTGACGAAGACGCAGAGCGAAAGCGCGCCTCCGGACGAGGCGGTGTTCGCTGCGGACGGCTTCACCGTCACGCGCAACTTGTGGGACGGCTCGCTGCGGGTCACCACCCCCACCGGCAAGCGCGCGCCTCTCGAGGCCACCAAGGACGCACCCCGCTTCTTCGTGGCGGGCGGCCGCCTCTTCGCGCAGTGCTGGGCCTGGGCCGACATCATCGAAGCCGACGGCACCGGCCACAGCTTTCCGCGGACGGTCTTCCAGGCGCACTGACCCGGACGCGCGTCGTTCAGAACGAGATGCGCCGCATGACGAACCGCGGGAGCGCGCGGATGATCCACATGACCAGCGCCCAGGGCGCCGGGGTATAGAGCACGGCCTTACGCGCACCCATGGCCCGGATCACGTCGCGCGCCACCGCCTCGGGCTCACCGGCAAAGGGGGGTGGCTTCAGGCCGGCGGTCATCCCGGTCTTGACGAATCCCGGTTTAATGCAGAGCACATCGAGTCCAGCGGTGTGGAACTTGTGGTCGAGCGCCTCGAGGTAGGCCGAGAGGCCGGCCTTGCTCGCGCCGTAGATTGCCACTGGCTTTCGGCCCCGTTCGCCGGCCACAGAGGAGAACACCGCCAGCCTGCCCCCGCCGCGGGAGAGAAGACGCTTTCGCGCATGCTCGCAGAACACGATGGTGTTTGCGTGGTTCACGGTGAGCAGGCGGCGAGCCAGCTCCACGTCGGCTTCCAGCTCTTCTTGCGAGGCGAACATCGCGGCGGTGACGACCACCGCCTCGAATCCACCGAGCGCATCGTCGGCAGCGTCCAGTGCAGCGGCGAAGCCTGCTGGGTCCTCGAGATCGCAG
>JABFRG010000788.1 GCA_013141295.1 Polyangiaceae bacterium | reverse complement strand
ATGCGGGCCGCCAGCGGGATGGACTCGCCGGCGAGCCCGCCCGGACCTCCTTCGCCGTCGTAGCGCTCGTGCATGGCGGCCAGCGCAGCGTCGACGCCGGCCGGAAGCCCGAGCCGCTCTGCCAGCCGGCGTGCCACTTCGCATTGACTCACCACGTAGTCGTGGCGCATGCGCGAAGCGCCGCCGAAGGCGGTGGCGACGATGCCCATGCGTTCGCCCAACGGCGACTCCTTGGCGAGCCCGAACAACGTTGCGGCCCCCAGCTCGCGGAGGCTGCCGAAATCCACCGGCGCGTAGAGGCGGGCGGTGGCGATGTCGTCGCCACCCATCGCCTTGGCTTCTTCGTGCGAGTAGGCGGTGCACCCGAGGAAGCGCAGTAGACCCGCGTAGGCCACCGTTTGCGCTTCGTGCGCCGACGCGCCCACCACCTCGGCCAGGCGCAGCCCCAGGAGCGACACGCGCAGCGTCGTCTCCAGCGGCTGCCCGTTGGCCATATCGGTGATGCCGCCCAGCGCGGCCAGGAGCTCGAAGAGCTTCATGGTTCGAGCTTACCGCCTCCTGCCCTGGCTCGCTCAGAACGTCTCGCTGCCGGTGGGCTCGGGCTTGGCGCCGCGGAGCTCGGCGCTCGCGCGATACACCGGGCGCCGGGCACGCATGATGTTCCCGAGCGGGCGGTGGTCCGCCAGGGTGTGCCAGGGCGTGAACGAAATGTCGGTGCAGAATGCCTCGGCCTTGGCGCCGGAGCCGGCGTTGATGTCCACCTTGGGGAACGTGATGCGGCCCACCTTCACGAAGGGCGTCTTCCACTCCACCGAGGTGTCTTCCATGGGCTCGCTGTCGCCGTTCTTCTGGAACTGCAGGTACACGTCGATGCACACGGTCCCGGTGGCGAGTCGCTTGGCGAGATCGGTGCGCAGGTAGTCGGGGTCGGCCTTGTTGGGCAGCTGCTCCACCGGCGTGCATGCGTTGCCCTGGAGGATGCCCGGGACCGCCTGCAGTTTGGCCGCCGCCTTGGCCCGCGATTTCTCCGCGTCGCCGGCGCCGAGACCCATGGCGAACGCGCCGCCGGTGAAGAAGCGATCGCCGAGCATGCTGCCCACTTTCTTGGTGTTGGGCGCGGTGCGGTGGGCGAGAAAGTCGAGGATGCGCTGGTTCTCCGGCTGCAGCAGGAACTTGCCGGCGCCGATGAGGTTGTTGAGACGGCCGAGCACCGTGCCGCTGTCGTCCTCGCCGGTCATGGCTTCGCCGAAGGCCATGAAGTGCCGCGCGTCGGGGGCCGGCGTGATGGCCCCGTTGGTCATGAGGAAGTCCTGGGTGCGCGCCGCGTCGTCGCCGGCCACCGTGCGCATGCGGGCGCCGTCCACATTCAGCACCTTGAACGCGAGGCCGCGCACGTCGACCTTCTTGTCCGATTGCCGGAAGCCCACGCCGTTGGAGAATCGCGCCCATACCGGATAGGCGCCGGCCTTGGCGAAGAGACCCACGCGGGTGCTGGCCTCGAGGCCGCTCGGGTCGAGGTCGAGGCGACCTTGCGCGCAGGCGTTGCCCTTGGCGTGGAAGCCCCGCACCACCTTGCTCGCACCTTGCTGCGCCTGCACCGTGCGCTGCATCTTCTGGATGCGCTTCGCCATGTCGGCGAACTCCGCGTCGTCGCCGGGGAGGATCTCTTCCTCGCCCACCTCGAGCCGGCGCTTCGCCCACACGTTGGTGGGGTCGGGCTTGGACCGGTCCACCTGGTTCTTGGCCACCTCGAGGAGCTTGTCGATCTCGATGTCGTCGGAGCTGCCGTCGCCTTCCGCTTCTTCCGCCGCACAGGCGAAGGCGAGGAGCCCGAAGCAGGTGGTCACGGCGAGCGAGCGGCGCGAAAAACGTCGGCGAAGCGATGCGTACATGGTGGGAAGAACCTCCTGCGCATGGCTATGACACGGCGATTTTGGGCGGCCCATCGGTCGTATGGCTGATGCCTGCGCGATCCACCCGCCGCCGTTGCGCCGTTCAGCTCCACACCGGGGCGGCGCCCAGCGTCGCCCGGCGTCGCGTTTCCCAGGTGGCGACGCGCGTCGCGACGACGAACGCCACGGTGGCGAGGGTGAGGCCCGCCACCACGTCGAGGAGCCAGTGCCAGCGCAGGAACATCGTGGCGAGGACGATCTGCGGCGTCACCAGCACCATGAGCGGGGCGAGCACGCGATAGGGGCCGACCTTCCGGTGGCGCAGCGAGAACAGGGTGAGCGCCGTCGGCACCGCGGTGTGCAGGCTCGGGAAGATATCGGTGCGGGTGCCGCCCGCGCCTACTGCATGTTGCACGCATTGCCAGAACACCGGGCCGCCGAGCTGGTGCTGGAAGCTCCCCTCCAGGTGGCGAAACGGTCCGAAGCCCGGCACCAGCAGGTACGTCAAGTGGCCCACGCCGAACACGATGGTGACCAGCAGCGCGAGCTCGTGCTGCACTTGCGTGTTCTTCACCACCAGCGTGGCGACGCCCACGTGGATGGCGATGAGGAAGAAGTAGCCGAAGTAGAAGAACGAGAACCACTCGGTGGTGGCCGGCGTCACCCAGCGGTCCCAGGCGATCGCCGGCTCCACGCCGAAGAGCCGCAGGTCGAGCGCGAGGATCGACGCGTCGAGGGTGCGCGAGGTGACGGCAGGCAAGACGTGGTCGAGCTGGAGAAACGTCGCCACCAGGGCGAACACCACCGAGGTGCGGCGGGCCCAGGTTCCGAGCGGCGTACCCGCGGTGAGCGCGCTTCGGGCCGTGAACACGAAGGCCAGGTAGATGCACAGGTCGGCGCCCAGCAGGGAGACCGCGAACGACGAAGGTCCGCTCCGCAGCAGGGCCGCCGCCGCCAGTGCGGTGATGTACGCACCGAGCGCCCATTCGTGTGCGGCCACTTCTTTGAGCGAGAAGACGACCCCAACGGAGGAGGACGACGGGCGAAGGCTCGGGGCCGGTGAAGACTGCATGAACCGGTTGAAGCAGGCCGCATGCCGCCGAATCGTGCTCTGTAAGTGACTGAAATCACTGTGCACCAGGCACGATGTGTGAATGGTTCAACCAGTTGGGTGCCGACGCCGGTTCACGCTGCGTAGGCGTTTGCGCGCGGACTTCGTGGCTACTGGCGGCCGGCGTCGATATAAGGATCCATGAACGTCACCCGGCTTCCGGTGCGCATCTCTGCCGATCCACGCCGGGTCATCGCGCGTCCCTTCTTGCCCGGCGGTCGGGCCCGCATCGTGGCCATCGTCGACCGCGTTCGCGCGCTGCCCGACGCCGAGGTGTCGAGCATGGTGGCGACGCTGGTCTCCGACTACCGCCAGCGGCACAAGGACATCCGCGGCATCTTCCGGCAGAACTATGCGTCGGCCATGGCCTTCGCGGCGCTGAACCCGGAGGGCAGCGAGGACCAGCGGCTGCTCCTCGGCGCGTACTTCACCAACGAGTACTCCCTCGAGTCGGTGGCGCTCTTCAACCCCTCGATGGTGCTGCACCCGGATCAGAACGGCGTGCCGCAGGGGAGCGAGCGATTCGTCATGAGCCTGCGCGCATGCGGCGAGGGGCACATCTCGTCCATCGAATTCCGCTCGGGGCTCATCGACGCGCATCACGGCGTCACCATGGACCCTCCCACGCGCTTCGCGCTCACCGCGCGGCCGGTGGACGATGCGCTCTACGACAAGGAGAGCTACCTCCTGAAGCTGCGCGAGATGCGTGCCCACAGCACCCTGGCCGAGCCCATCCTCGCGCTCCTCGACGGGCAGTTCACCATCAGCGATCTCAAGTACGCCATCGCGCGCTGCAAGCCCAAGGAGAGCTCCACCCACTTCAAGGAGCTGGCCGACAACATGCTCTGGCTGGCGCACTCCAACTACCAGCTGGAGTTCTCACCGGACGCCGCGCTCTCCGAGCGAGTCATCTTTCCGGTGAGCGAGAGCGAGAGCCGCGGCATCGAGGACGCTCGCTTCGTGCGCTTCACGTATCCCGACGGGCGCGTGGCCTACTACGCCACGTACACCGCGTACAACGGCTTCCGGGTGCTGCCGCAGCTCATCGAGACCACCGACTTTCGCCACTTCAAGATGAACACCCTGAACGGCGACTGCGTGCAGAACAAGGGAATGGCGCTCTTTCCGCGCAAAGTGGGTGGGCACTTCATGATGGCGTCTCGCCTCGACGGCGAGAACATCTTCCTGCTCAAGTCCGACAACATCCACTTCTGGAACGAGTCGAAGCTGGTGCATCAGCCGAAGCTCCCCTGGGAGTTCGTGCAAGTGGGCAACTGCGGCTCGCCCATCGAGACGGACCAGGGGTGGATTCTCCTCACGCACGGGGTTGGACCCATGCGGCAGTACTGGCTGGGCGCGCTGCTCCTGGACACCGACGACCCTTCCCGCGTCATCGGCGAGCTGGCGGAGCCGCTCATGGTGCCCAACGCCGACGAGCGCGATGGATACGTGCCCAACGTCGTGTACTCGTGCGGCGCGCTGCGGCACGGCGATCACCTCATCCTCCCGTACGCGGTGTCCGACAGCCACAGCGCCGTCGCCACGCTCTCCATCCCGGAGCTCCTCGCGCAGCTGCAGCCGCGCTAGCGGTAGCGCGTAGCGCGTAGCGTCAAATTCGGCAGCCCGGACGCGGCCGGACAAACTCGGTATGCTCGCGCCCCATGAAGCGGGAATTGCCTGTATCCCACATCTATTTCGTCCGCGGCCTCACGGCCAAGACCGACGCCGAGGTGATTCGCGCGCTCGCCGGGCGTCTGGGAAGCCATGTGAAGGCCTCCTTCGCCGAAGCGGCGGTGGCGCGCGAGAAGCGATCGCCCACCGGGCTGCCGTTCCCGGACGTGGCGGTGGCGCTGCCCCACGCGGAGCCGGAGCACGTGGAGAGCCCGGCGCTGGTGGTGGCCTCGCTGGAGAAGCCGGTGCGCTTCCGACAGATGGGCTCGCCCAAAGTGGTGCTGGAGGTGGGTCTGGTGGTGATGCCGGCGCTGACCGCCAAGGAACAGGCCGCGGCGGGGCTGGCCAGCCTGCTCACGCTGCTGCAAGACGTCGAGCTGCGACGGGCGCTCCTGGCGGCGGAGACCGAAGCCGCCATGCAGGCCGCCCTCGGAGAGCCGGCATGACCCTCGAGAGCAGCGTCCGCTACATTCTGGGTCTCGGTCCGGCGGTGATGATGCCGCTGTTCATCACCCTCCTCGGGCTCCTGTTCCGGCAGGGCTTTCAGAAGAGCTTCCGCGCGGGGCTCACCGCCGGCGCCGGCTTCATCGCGGTGGGGCTGGTGGTCGGGCTCCTGGTGAACGTGGTGGGCCCCAAGGCCATGGCCTTCGCCACCGTGCTCGGCCTCAAGCTCGACATCCTCGACGTCGGGTGGCCGATGGGCGCGGCGGTGTCGTTCGCGTCGCCCATCGCCGCGGCCCTGATTCCCATCGTGCTGGGCCTCAACGTCGTGCTGGTGGTCGTGAAGTTCACGCGCACCATCGACGTCGACATCTGGAACTACTGGCACTTCATCTACACCGGCGCCCTCATCCACGCGGCCACGCAGTCGATGCCGCTGGGCATCCTCGGCGCGTGCCTCACCGCCATGATCATCTTCAAGCTGGCCGACTGGACGGCGCCGGTGGTGGAGAAGCACTTCGGTCTGCCGGGCATCTCGCTGCCGCACACCGAGACCCTCAACTGGGCGCCGCTCATGTTCGGGCTCGAGCGCATCTGGGCCCACGTGCCCGGCCTCGCCAAGCTGGAGGCCGACCCCAAGGCGGTGCGCGCCAAGCTGGGCATCCTCGGCGAGCCGCTGTTCATGGGCGCCATTCTCGGCATCCTGCTGGGGGCGCTCGGCGCCATTCCGCTCTGGCGCGAGGGCAAGTACGGCGCCTGGGCCAAGGACATCCTCACCCTCTCGGTGACCATGGCGGCGGTGCTCATCGTGCTTCCGAAGATGGTGGCCATCCTCATGGAAGGCCTCATCCCCATCTCCGAGGGCGCGCGCGAGTACCTGCAAAAGCGCTTTCCCGGCCGCGATCTCCTCATCGGTCTCGATGCCGCGGTGGTGATTGGCCACCCGGCGAACATGGCCATCGCGCTCCTGTGCGTGCCGATCATGCTCTTGCTCGCGGTGGTGCTGCCGGGCAATCGCATGTTGCCCTTCGGCGACTTGGCGGCGCTTCCGTTCTACATCCTGTGGGGCGTGGCGGCGGCCCGCGGCAACATGGTGCGCGGTCTCTTGAACGCCATCGTGGTGCTGGTGCTCATCCTGTGGATCGGCACCAGCCTCGGGCCGCTCACCACCGAGCTCGCGAAGGCCGCCGGGTTCTCGCCGCAGGGCATGGGCGCGGGCGCTGAGGCCTACACGCAGTGGTCGGGCGTGGCGCTCGGCAGCCACGTGGTGCCGTGGATGGTGCTCAAGCTCTTCCAGCCCGGCGCCCGCTGGCAGGGCGTGCTGGCGCTCACCGGGTTCTTCGGCGTCTGGTACTGGGTGCGCCGCAGCCCGTCGGAGGAGCCGGTCAAGGAAGCGCCGGCGCCCGCCGAAGCCGACGCCAAGGACGAGGCAGCGAAGGACGCGCCGCCGTGAAGACGCTGGTGCTGCCGGATCTGCTGCACGCGCGCCCGGCGAACCTCTTCGTGCGCGTTGCCGGTGAGCACGCGGCCGACGTGCGGGTGCGGTGTGGACCGAAGCAAGCCAACGCCAAGTCGATCCTCGAGGTGCTGGCCCTGGGCGCCGCGCGTGGGGCCACCATCGAGCTCGAGGCGAGCGGCGACGACGCGGAGCAGGCGCTGGAGAACCTCGCTCGCTTGGTGCTCGCCAACTTCGACGCCGATCTCGTCCCCGAGACCGGAGCCGGCGCAGCACCAGGCATCGGCATCGGCGCCGCCCTGCTCTGGGAACCCCCGGCGGACGACGACGGCCCGGTGGACGTAGCCGCGCGCTTCGCCCAGGCGCGCGCGGGTCTGGAGACGTTGCTCGCGGAGCTCTCGCCGGCGGAGCGCGATCTCTTGATCCCCGAGCGCGCCATCCTGGCGGAGGTGGAGCCGCGGATCGCGTCGCGCATCGCCGCCGGTGAGGCCTTCGCATCGGCGGTCGAGGCCGAGACCGGCAGCGTGCACACCGACCTGTTCCTCGACGTGCGCATGCGGCTCCTGGGTGGCGGCGTGGTGGCCCCCGGCGACGCGCCCCGCATCCTGGTCGTGGAGTCGCTCCCGCCTTCGGTGGTGGCCTCGCTCCCCGCGTGCGTGGTCGGCATCGTGAGCGCCATCGGCGAGCAGGAAGAGGCGCACGGCGTGGGCAGCACCAGCCACGCGGCGATCCTGGCGCGGAGCCGGGGCATTCCCCTGGCCTACGTCGATGGTTCGGTGACCGCATGCATCGCTGCCGACGACCGCGTGGTGGTCGATACGCTGGAGGCGCCTGCGCGCGTGTGGGTCGACCCGAGCGAGAAGCTGCTCGCCGAGGCCACCGCGCGGCAGCGAGCGTTCCTGGAGGAGCAAGCGCGGCGCGAGGCGGCGCTCGCGCAGCTGGTTCTCCCGGTCGACATTCGCGCCAACGTGTCGCGCGTGGGCGAAACGTGGCCCGACCTGGCGCGCGGCGTGGGGCTCCTGCGCACCGAGCTGGTCTTCGCGGCCCACGTGCGTGAGCCGAGCATCGCCGAGCAAACCGCCGCGTATCGCGCGGTCGTTTCCCGCGCCAACGGGCATCCGGTATCGGTGCGGGTGTTCGATGCCGGTCGCGACAAGCCGCTCCCGTGGCTCCCGGTCTCGCCCGGCGCCCCGTCCGATGCGGCCTCCGGCGTCGGTCTGTTGTTCGCCCACGAAACCGTGCTGAAGGCGCAGCTCGAGGCCATCTTCGCGGCGGGCGCCAAGGCTCTCTTGCCGCTGGTGCGATCGGCCGCCGACGTGGATCGCGCGCGCCGTCTCGCGCCGTCCGGGCTCGCGGTCGGCGCCATGATCGAGACGGCCACTGCGGTGGAGGACGCCGCCGAGATCGCCGCCGCCGCCGACTTCGTCAGCATCGGGAGCAACGATCTCACCGCCGACGTGCTCGGCATCGCGCGCTCGTCGTGGGAGCAGGGGCTCGGGCCGAAGGTTCGCGAGGCCATCGCCAGGACCGTGCAACATGCACGTAACGCCGGCAAGGAAGTGACCGTGTGCGGAGAGCTCGCGGCGCACGCCGACGGGGCGCGCATGCTGGTCGAGTTGGGGGTGACCGCGCTCAGCGTTCCCCCCGCCGCGGTCTCCGATGTAGCGTACGCCCTCGCTGCTTCTCCTCTATCCTCCAAGGAAGCCCCATGAAGAAGATCCTCGTCGCCTGCGGAACCGCCGTCGCCACCTCCACCGTGGTGGCCAAGAAGCTCGAAGAGGCGCTCAAGGCCCGGGGCTTTGCGGTGTCCATCGACCAGTGCAAGGCCTCCGAGGTGCCGAGCAAGGCGGCGGCCTACGACGTCATCGTCTCCACCACCGAGGTCGACGGCACCGCGGGCAAGCCGCTGATTCGCACGCTCTCGTTCCTCACCGGCATCGGCATCGACGCCGACATCGAGAAGATCGCCGGCTTCTTGAAATGATCTTCCGGCGCGCGCGCTGGCGGGTGGTGCTCTCCGATGCCGTGCTGGTGGCGCTGCCGGTGCTGCTCGTCCTGCGCGGCCAGGGCTGGGGCTTCGGCTGGCTGCTGGCACTCTCCGGGCTCTTCGTCTGGGGCATCAACCTGCTGACGCTGCACTTTCCCCACGAGGTCGAGATCACGCCCGGCGAGCTGGTGGTGCGCGCCTACGGTCGAACGCGCCGGTATGCGCTCCGCGATGTGCGACCGGTGGTGCGCAGGTTCGTGGTGAAGGACCGCGCCCTCGTCCGCCTTCGCGACGCCGAAGGGCGCAGCCGCGGCGCGCACTGGTTCGTCTCCGACGTGGGCGACGTGGACACCATGCTCGAGGAGCTCCAGCGAAGCAGCGGGTGAAGCCAGCGAGGTCGCAGATGGTTCGGGTTCGGGGCTTGGGCGAGAAGGGCAGAAGGGCAGAAGGGCAGAAGGCGAGAAGGGGAGAAG
>JABFRG010000295.1 GCA_013141295.1 Polyangiaceae bacterium | reverse complement strand
GCCCCGGCGAACGGCACCAGGGCGAGCCCCACACGAGATGATTGCGACATGCTGCGGCTCCTCGCGCACCCAACGTTCGACATGGATCGGTTCGTCACTTCTCTACGATGCTCGCGGGCGCCGACGCGACCCGCGGCCTTGGCACACGACGCCCGCGTTCCCCCGAGAATCGCGTTCGCACCATGGTTCCCCACCGGACCAAGCTACCAGAAGCCGGCGCCGAGGAGCAGAGGGAGATATGCGCCTACACGCGCGTTCGGAATCGCCGAGACCGGCCCGGCGTTGATGGTCGACATGCGAAGCTTGGCCTGGCTACTCATCCTCGTGGGCGTTGCTTGCGAAGCCGCGCACCCCGCCCCGCCATCCGTTTTGGCCACGGTCGATGGGGCCGCGGACGCGGGAGACGCCGACGCGATCGCGCGCGACGGTGATACGTCGCCGACGCCGCCCACCGAGGTGACGACCGACGCACCTCCGCCGCCGCCCACCGTGCCCGCGGTTTGCGCCATGGTCGGGAGCGAGAAGGTCGAGCGGGCGATCCTCGAGGCGCCGCCCCGCAGCGGAGGGCGCGCGGTGCGCTATCGCACGAGTGGAGCCCCCCTCTACCTCGATCACGTCGCGGACCGCTTCGCGCTCACCGGCGACGAGCGCGCGCGCCTGGACAAGAACGGCTTCGTGGTTCCGGCGCGACTGACCATGCCCACCTACGCCGATGCCTTCCACGAGGTGTACCAGTCGGAGCTCCCGCTCTACGTGGGAGCCGATGCGATCTTCCACGCGGTGTTCGTGACCGAAGACGAGCTGGTGGCCGACCTCGAGGAACGAAGCCTCGATCCGGTCACCGATCGCGTGCTCGCGCGCATGCACGGCGCCCTGGCAGCGGCGGCCGGTGACTACCCTGCGGAAGCGGCGGCCGATCTCGACGTATACCTGGCGGTGGCGCGCTCGCTGCTCTCGGGCCAGCGCGTGGCGACGGTCCTCCGCAAAGGCGACGCCGACGTCCGCGCGATGCTCGATGCGATCGCCAAGGCCGACGCCATGACCGAGGTGGAGCTCTTCGGCCGCCGGCGCATCGTGGACTTTTCGCAGTACGTGCCCCGCGGCCACTACGTGAAGAGCGCGCGCACGCGGCAGTATTTCAAGGCCAGCATGTGGCTCTCGCGGCTGGAGCTGAACGTGGTGTCGCGCTCGTCGCGGAGCTCGCAGCCCGGCCTCGCGCCGGACCCCGACGAGACGCCGCGGGAAGCCCTGACCGCACTGGCGATGGCCGATCTCGCGGACCGCAGCGGAGCCATGGCCGACGTCGAGCGCCTCGATCGCGCCTGGTCCCTGCTGGCCGGACGGCGGGAGGATCTCTCGCTGGGCGAGCTCTCGAAGCTGCGCAAGAAGGCCCAGATCGCGCGCGTGGATGCGGCCGCGTTCGCACCGCTGAAGCAAGCCATCGGCGCCGACTACCGGCGAACCGCTCGCCTCCACTACATGCCGCCGGGGTCCACCGAGCTCCCGGCCATCGCCACGCTGCTGGGTCCGCGGGTGGTGGCCGACGCCTTCGCCATGCGTCCGCTCACCCACGGAGAGACTCCCGACCGCTTCGTGCTGTCCGCGGGCGACGTGGGCTACGCGCTGGGCCACGATCGCGCGAAGGCATACATCGAGGGCGATCTCGCGCGCTTTCCCACCCTGAGCGCGCAGCTGGAGAAGGCCCGCGCCATCGCGTCGGCGCCCGTCACCGGCACCGATCTCTACGGCGCGTGGTACGGCGCCATCCGCGCCCTGAGTGAGAAGCCGACGGGCGCGCTCCCTTCGTTCACCGACACCGAAGCCTTCTCCGACCTACGGCTCGGCTCGGCGCTCGTGGCCTACGGTCAGCTCAAGCACAACTTCGTGCTCATCGCCGGCCAGCCGTACGAGGAAGGCGCATGCAACATCCCGGACGGCTACGTGGAGCCGGTCCCGGCGGTGTACGCGTGGCTCGCGGAGTACGCGCATCGCGGTGCTGCGGTAGCCGACGAGCTCGCCCCCCGGAGCTGGGCCGCGGGGTACTTCCGCCGGCTCGAGCGCATCGCCGGGGTGTTGCGGGTGATCGCCCGTGACGAGCTGGCCGGCCTCCCGCTCACCGCCGACCAGCTGCGATTCGTGGCCATGACCACCGAGATTCACATCGACGACATCGGCACCGGCTTCGCCACCGAGTTCAACGGCTGGTACTTCGACCTCTTCTCGCACCGACCGGCCATGACCGTCTCCGGAAGCGCCGCCCCCGACGAGCCGAGCTTCAAGGACGCCTCGTTCATCGCCGACTTCGCCACCTCCAGCAACGCCGGTCAGGTTTCGTACCTGGGGGCAAGGCCTCCGCGGCTCGGGGTTTTCCTGGTGGACACCGGGGGCGCGCCCCGCGCCATGGTGGGTCCGGTCGCGCGCGGCTTCGAGCACCATGGTCCCCTCGCGCAGCGCCTCGACGACGGCGCCGGCCGCAAGCTCACCCAGCTAGAAGAGCCCTGGAGCAAGAGCTACACGGTCGAACCGGCGCCGGAGCCGCCGCTGCTGCTCCGCGGTTCGTTCGACTTCCTCGACGAGGTGAGCACGCATCGTTCCTCACCGGGTCAGATAACCTTGCGGAGTACACGCAATCTGGGACCGGTCACCGTGGAGCTCCTCGACCACCATCGCAAGGTGACCGCTTCGCTGCAAAAGGACGTGGGACCGAAGACGGTGGTCTTCTCGTTCGCCTCGCGACCGGCGAAGGTCGAGCAAGGCACCCACGCCACCGAGGGCATCCGGGTGCGCGTGGGTGAGTACACCTACGAGCAATCGATCTTCTTCGCCCGCGGCGTGACCTCCACCGCGCTCGGGGGAATGCCCAAGCCAACCTGGTAGGGCTATGTTGCAGCGATGCTTCTCTATCGCCCGGTGGGGGCGGCCGAGCTACGCCTCATGTACGCACTGAGCATGCGCGCGTTTCCGCCGCGATTGCCCGAACAGCCCATCTTCTATCCGGTGACCAACCGGGCCTACGCCGCGCAGATCGCCCGGGAGTGGAACGCATCCAGTGAGGAGCAGGTGGGATTCGTCACGCGCTTCGCGGTCGACGATGCGTACGTCGCGCGCTTTCCACGTCGTATCGTCGGCGCCCGCGAGCACGAAGAGCTCTGGGTTCCGGCGGAGGACCTCGAGACGTTCAACCGCCACATCGAAAGCCGCATCGAAGTGGTCGAGGCGCACTTCGGCAGCGGGTACCGCGCCACAGAGCTCGAAGCGCTGCGCGCACTGCCATCGGATGCGGCGCTCCGGGAGGCCATCGCGAGCTGCGCCGCGACCATCTTCCTCGAGTACTTCTTCTGGCAGCACGAAAGCGCACGAGGCGGAGAGGATCCGCTGCTCGCGCGCATCGCGCACTGCTGGGGCGAAGACGAAGCCCGCCCACGGCTCGGGCTGTCATCGACCTAGCTACTGCCCTTTGCAGGACGGATACTTGGTATCGAAGTCGGCGCGGCGGTCGCTCACCAGATCTTGGTAGCTAGCCCAGGCGTTCTTGCAGTCCCCCGCCTTGGCGAGGCAGCTCGACGCGGTAGGGAGCATGAAGAAGGCCATGTACAGGTCGTGGTCTTGCTCCGCAGTCGGCTTGGGATTGGTCGAATCGCGGGTCGCCTTGAGGCTCCGATAGGCGGCGAGGCAGTCGCCCGCCGACACCTTTTGGATATTGGAGAGCGTGAGGGTGTGCGCGTCCTTCAGCGCGCGCGCCCGTGGGTCCTTGATGCTGCCGGTGGGGCAATAGTCCGAGGCATGCCCATTGATGATGTTGTCGAGCATGTCGGGCGCCATGTTGGGCATCGTGTTCTGGGAGCTCTTTCGGTCCAGATCTTTGCCTGCGTCACACTGGCCCGCGAGCATGAGACACCAGGAGCGCATCGACGCCCCGAGCTGCTTGGGGTCCGTCGACTTGTGCTCCGGATCGAGCCGGTCGTGGGAATCCAGATCGGCGAGGCATCCCTTCCCGTCGCGGGACGTCCATTTCTGGCGCGCGCTCTCGGAGAACGCATTGGCTTTCTTGATTCCCGTGAGCTCGCGGTCGACCTTGCCAGCGGCGTTGAGCGACGCCTTGTTGTCGGGAGCGCGCATGGCCTCGGCGTCGGGGTTGTCGCTCTCGGAGATCTCGCGCAATGTGAGCCGGATGGGCGCCTTGCAACCCTCCACTTCCTTGGCGCTCTCGCCATGGCAGCGTGAGAGGAGCCCGCCCTTCTTCTCGGCAGCGCTCTCGTGCTTGGCTTTGCCTCCGGCACCGAAGCCGAAGGCGCTGGCTCCCACTTCGCCATCGATGTTCTTCGCGCTGGCGAGCGCGAACGCCCCCAGGTTGTAGCCGAACACGAAGTGGGTGGCGCCCTTGCAGGCGGGAATACGCGCGAGGTCCTTGCGATACACCGACCCGCGCGTGGCCGTGCGCACGCCGGCCACGTAGTACTCCATGTGGAACTGCTCGCCGGCCGACACGCGTGCTCCCAGCGAGGCCACGCCCAGCGGCAGCTTGGCGAAGAGCTCGCCCTCGTTCTTGATGTCGATCTTCTCGAGGCCACCGGAGGTCCAGTCCACCGGCCGGTAGGTTCCGAAGGTGCCGCGGATCGCCTCGTCGGCGCACTCGTCGAGCACCTTCAGCTCGCACCCTTCGTACTTCACGAACACGAGATCGGTAGACGCGCGCGATTCGAAGCTCGAAGCATCGGTCGCGTCCCACTCGACGATGAACGGGCGCTCGTGGGTCTTCGCGTTGCATTTGTTCTGCCCCGCGAAGGTCTTCTCCATGAGGCCGCTCTGGCCCGATTCTCGGTTCGGCGTGGTGGCGGGAACGCCCGCCCCACCACCGCACGCGACGACCAGCGCGACCCCGAAGAAGCCTGCGAACGCCCGCTTCATCTCACTTGTCCTTGCAGACGTTGAAATCCGAATTGGACGAGTACTGCTTCAAGAGCGCATCGTCCGTCAGCTTCGCATTCCACGAGGGGAGCCGGCCAAGCTCCACGAAGGCCTTTCGCGATGCGCTGCAGTCGCCAGCTTTCGCCAAGCACTTCGCGGCCTTAATCTGGAAGCTCGAAGCAATCGAGTCGGTCTCACGGCCTGCGGTGAATCCGCCGGCAGCGGCCTTGCCCACTTCGATTCCCTCGCGGCAGTATTTCAGGTCACCGCCGCCATCCAGGTCGTGGGCTGCAAGCGCGAGCTTCTCCTGGGGCGAGATGCCGACGGTGACATCCTTGGCGTGACATGTCGCCGCGTGCATCGGCGAGTACCGATTCGGCAGCGTCTGGGGCGCATCGGCGTGGACGTTGCCGGTCTCTTCACGCTCGATCTTGGTGAGATCTTTGACGGCTGCCCAGGCGCCGTTGCAGTCGCCTGCCTTCACCAAACAGCCCGGCCCCGTGGTCGCGATGTTGCCAACGGTGATATTCTTGGTCTCGTCGTCTTCCTTGACGCTCTTGCGAAGCTTCAAGAAAGTAGCAATGGCTGCCTTGCATACGCCCGGCTCCTTGCGCGTCACGTTCCACCCCATCGAGAGCTCGTTGCTGGCCTGCAAGAGCTGATCGCGTTCGGACATCTTTCCCTGGCAGTATCGGGTCATGTAGCCAGTCACTACCCCGTCCATATGCTGGGGTCCGAAGGTGCTCGCCTCGGTCGACTCAAGTTGCTTCCGTAAGAGCAACTTCCCTGGGTCGCACTGGCCCGCAGCCATCAAGCACAATGCACGTACTTGCGAGTGGTAGGATTTCGGGTTGGTAGATAGAACGATCGGCCGCGGGTCCGCCTTGTCTTTCTCATCGAGCTCGGCGAGGCAACCTTTGCCGTCGCGCGCCACGAGCTTTTGGTTTGCCGAATCGAGGTGCCCTTGCGCCTTCTCGTTGAGCTTCATCTTCTGGTCGACCTTGCCGGCGAGGTTCTTCGCGTCGGGAGTCTCCGGAGCGATGGCGGCTTTGGCGTCGGGGTTCTCGGCGTCTTCCAGCTCGCGCAGGGTGAGGCGAATGGGGGTCTTGCAGGTCTCGATCTCCTTCGCGCTCTCGCCGCGACAGGAGGAGAGCAGACCGCCCTTCTTCTCGGCGGCGCTCGCGTACTTCGAGGAGCCGCCGGCGCCGGCGCCCCAGAAGGTGGCGTTGGCCTCGCCCTTGACGTTCTTGTTGCTGCCGAGGGCGAAGGCCCCGAGGTTGAATGCGTACACGAAGTGGGTGACGCCCTTGCAGCCGGGGATCTTGTCGAGGTCGGCCTTGTACTGCGCCGGGCGCGTGGCGCTGCGCGTGCCGCTCACGAAGTACTCCATGCGGAAGGCCTCGCCGGCGCTCACGCGGGCGCCCAGGGTGGCGACACCCAGCGGGAGCTTGGCGTAGAGCTCACCCTCGTTGGTGATGTCGATCTTCTCCACCGAGCCGGAGGTCCAGTCCACCGCGCGGTACGAGCCGAGCTGCCCCTTCACCGAGTCGTTCTTGCAGGTGTCGACGATCTTCAGATCGCAGCCCTGGTACTTCACGAACACGATATCGCTGGCCGTGAGCGCCTCGAACTGCGACATGTCCGTCGCGTCCCACTCGATGACGAACGGGCGCTCGTGATTCTTGGGGTTGCACTTGTTGCCCCCAGCGAAGGTCTTGTCCATGAGGCCGCTCTGGCCCGACTCACGGTCGGGTCCTACAGCGGGAATACGACCACCGCCACAGGCGACGAGAATCGACACGACGGTGAACGAAGCCGGCAAAACACGTTTCATTGGGGTCCTCGAGTAGGTGCAGAGTACAAACGAATGACGGCGCGCCCGCGGTTCGCGGGCACGCGTGAGGCGGCGAGCTACTCCAGCTCGCGCACCGAGAGGCGAATCGGCGACTGGCAGGTCTTCACGGTCTCCGGCTTGTCCGGCGAGCAGGTGCCGAGGAGGCCACCCTTCTTCTCGGCGTTGGTGCTGGAAGACTGGCTGCCACCGGCGCCGATGCCCTTGAAGGAGACGCCGGCCTCACCTTTGGCGTTGGTGAGGGAACCGAGGGCGAAGGCGCCCAGGTTGTAGCCGTATACGAAGTGGGTGGCGCCCTTGCAGCCCGGGAGCTTGGCCAGCTCGGCCTTGGAGTAGCTCACCTTGGTGGCGTTGCGGGTGCCGCTCACGAAGTACTCCATGTGGAACTTCTCGCCGGCGCTGGCGCGGGCGCCGAGCGAGGCCGCGCCCAAGGGCAGCTTGGCGTAGAGCTCACCCTCGGTGTTGATGTCCACCTTCTCGATGGATCCCGCGGTCCACTCCGGGTCCTTGTAGGCAGTCTTGTCTTCCGGGCCGCAGGCGTCGAGCACCTTGAGGTCGCACCCCTCGTACTTCACGAACACCAGGCCGGTGTTGGCACGGGCCTGAAAGCCCGAGGCGTCGGTGGCGTCCCACTCGATGATGAACGGCCGCTCGGCCGACTTCGGATTGCACTTGCCGGCGAAGGTTTGCTCCATGAGCGCGCTCTGGCCGGAGACGCGCGCGCCCCCGCTGGCGGTGGCGGAGCCGGAGCCTCCGCACGCGACGATGGAAGCGGAAGCAACGAGGGCGAGCGACAAGAGGCTCGCGCCCCGGGGGCGACGAAAATGGGTCCTGTGCATGGCGCAACATCCTACGCCAGGCCGCAAGGGACCTTCCCGACCAACTACAGGTTTTTCCGCTGCCCCCGAAGGGGTGGAAATTACGCGCGTTCGTCGTGTGTTTTCAGTTCTTCTTGCAAGAGGGGACGTGATCCGGAAAGCCGTTCTGGATGGCTTTTTCCCGGATGGCTGGATCTTTCACGGTCATCTTGGGCTCGATCTCGGCTCGGTAGCTCGCCAGCGCCGCAGCGCAATCGCCGGCCCGTCCGAAGCAGTTGGGCGCCGACCAGATGAGACCGGCCTCGGCCTTCTTGGCCTGATCCTCGCTCCCGCCCGACAGCTGAGGCCCGAGACGCTTCACGAGCTCGTAGTCGCGACGGCAGGTGGCGCTGTCGACCTGCTTCGAGCCGGCGGCGGCCTGGGTGAGCTCGTTGCTCGCGCGGAGCACCTGATCGCGAGGCGAGAGCTTGTCTCCCACGCAGTACATGGATGCGGTGCCTTCGGTGCTGCGCATCAGCATCTGTTGCGACTGACCGGTCGAGTTGTTGGCGGTGAGCGCACGCTGCATCAGCGACTTGCCGCCGTCGCAGTCGCCGGCGAGCATCATGCATTGTGCACGCATCATGGCGTAGGAGGCGCCGGGGTCGGTGGTCTTGTACTGCGGGCGTGCTTCGCCCCGGTCGTAGGCATCGAGCTCGGCGAGGCAACCGGCACCGTCGCGCGTTCCGAATTTCCGGCGCGCCAGGTCGATGTGCTCCCCACCCGCCTGGGCGGCGCCTCCGTCGACTGGTGCGCTCGTCAGAGCGCTGGTGGCAGCGGGTCCGGCATCATTGGAAGCAGGCG
Organism: Polyangiaceae bacterium; assembly: GCA_013141295.1. Classification (GTDB taxonomy): domain Bacteria; phylum Myxococcota_A; class Polyangia; order Polyangiales; family Polyangiaceae; genus JABFRG01. Next base: position 612 of record JABFRG010000295.1, on the reverse strand, counting down.
CCACGGCCACGGTTCCACTGCCGGCATCGGCGTAGAGATCGCTCTGCCCGACCGCGACCGGGCCGTGCGCGGCCGGGGTTTCCGCGCAGGCGAGCGGGACGAGAGCGACGAGGGCGAAGGAGTAAGGTCGATGGCGCATCTGCTTGGTCTCGGGTTGTACGCAGCATTGGCCCCCGATGCTTCCTTCCGTGGTGCCTGCTTCGGTTTTCTGGCGCGCCAGGTGCTACAATGGGCGTGCGATGGACGAGAAGAAGCCCGACGCGAGCGCACCGGCCCCTCCCGCGGAAGACGTCGTGCTCCTTCACGGACCGACCGACGACGGGCAGGGCGTCCGCGTGCTGCGCGCGCGCGAGGGTCGCATCGAAGCCGGCGTGGTGCGCCCGCTCGAGGAGGGGAAGCCCATCTCCCAGGGCGAGGTGGTGAAGCTCACGCCGCGCCCCGGCGCACCTGCGGTGTGCGACGTGGAGGTGCAGTACGCGCCGCCGTCGCCCCCGGCCCGCGGCAAACCGGTGCAGGTTGCAACCAAGGCCTACCGCGACGCCTGGGACCGCATCTTCGAGAGCGCCAGCACCCCCACCGCCGAGGCCGCAGAGGCCGAAGTGGTAACGGATC